>NZ_JBEPAK010000014.1:0-48416 GCF_040298565.1 Kitasatospora sp. NPDC001539
GCTGGTCATACTGGCGACGACGTAGCCAAACCCGGGCACGCCGCAGCCACTACAAACGCCGAGGTCACACCCCATAACTGCGGTTGCAGTACTAGCCGTCCCTCAAAGGGAACGCGAGGCCGGGCCGACGACAGCTCATCGTCGACACCGGTGCTCAGGCAGGCACGGGCCCGACCTCTTCCCATACGGCAGAACGGGGGCACGGTGGTCGGCGGGTGGCCGGCCGCCCGGTGGTGGGGCAGGTCAGGGCTGGCTGCTGGGCGTGCCGGGTGACGCGGGAGCCTGGCTGCTGGGTGCGCTGGGTGACGCGGGAGCTTGGCTGCTGGGTGTGGCGGGCGTCGCCGCGCCCGAGGCGATGTCCGTGGGCCTGGCGGAGCGTTCCGCGGTGGGCGCGCCGCCTCCCGGGGCCAGTGACGGGGAGGCGCTGGACGTCGGGCCCACGGTGGGTGCCGTGGACAGCTGCGCCGACGGGGAGGCGGAGCTGACGACGTAGGCGTTGACGGTGCCGTGGCCGGCATGGGCGAAGGTGAAGCCGACCAGCCGGTACGTGCCCGGGCTGACCGGACCCGGCAGCTGCACCTGCGGCTGGCCCGGCGACCCGACCAGGACCGGCTGCCCCGGCGGAAGGGCGACAGCCGCCCCGGGCGCCGGGGACGCGCCGGCGCCCTCCAGGTTGACCGCCGTCAGGGTGTCGGGCTCCCCGCCCGGGTTGAGGATGTACGCCGCCAGCGACGCGGTGCCGCTACCACCCGCATCCGCGACCAGCCGCACGTCGCGCAGCTTCACGTCCCCGATGTCGGCGTTCACGCTGTCCGGCCCGATCCGGTAGGTCTCCGCGCCGTTGCCGGCCGCGCACGCCGCCGGGGCCACCGTCGCCAGCAGCACGGCGCCACAGCGCAGCACCACCTTCGGGCGAAGAACTGGTTCGGGTCGCATACGGGATCCTCCGGTGCTCGGCTCGAGGTCCGCCATCCGTTCCCGACCCCCGCCCCGGGCACGCCACGCCTCACCCGAACCGCCCCCTGCCCTCGGCACGGCTCCGGCCGAAGCCGTCCTGAACGGCGGGCTCCAGGCCGTCACCGACGACGGACCGGCGCCCTTCGGGGCCTTTGCCCGCGCGGGTCTGGGGACAGGGCGGGGGGCGTGGAGTCTGCTGCTCCTGCGGCGGGCAGGGTCGCGCCCGTCGTCAGGGACGCGGTGCTATCCGTCGCCACGACGGCTCGGCCCTCGGTCCGGCCCCGGCCGCGCAGCGGGGGCAGACCCGGGCGACCCGGTCGGCGGCCCCGCCGCTGTCCGGCTGCACCTCGGCCCATCCCACGTGGGCGAAGCGGCGCAGGCGGGCGCGGTGCAGCGGAAGACCGCAGACGGTCTGGTTCTTCCCGCGTTCCCACGCGTGGACCTCACCGGCGGGCAGCCGAGTGTTGTCGTCCTCGTCGAACCACTCGCCGGACGCGGCGACGGCGTAGTGCGTCGGACGCGACATCGAACTCCTCCCTCGTCCTGTCCTGCGGCTCGGGGCCCGCCGGGCCATCACCGCGTACGTGTCGGCTGGTCGAGCCACTGCTCCCCCACAGCGGCCTCGGGGTGCCACCGTGAGCCGGCAGGCGTCCTGGCCCCGGATGTCGGTGGTGGGGCCGAGCCCGTGAGAGCCCGTGCGGGTGCAGGGCGCACCGCCCGCGGGGGTGGCTCACCGCGCGGGCAACCCGGAATGCCAGCCCTCTGCGGGCGGCTCGCGACGCCACTCCAGCCCCGCTGTCGGACACGGCCCGCGCCTACCCTGCTCGGCGCAGCCGACGCCTGCGGCGTGTGGGGCGCCTTGAGCGGGGCAGCCGCCTGGCCGGAAGAACCCGAGCCAGGAGGCGGTCATGCCCCAAGCAGTCACCGTGGCGCGCGCCCAAGGACTGTTCAACCTGGTAGGCGGCCTGTGGCCCGTCCTGTCGCTGAGAACCTTCGAAGCGGTCTACGGCGCCAAGACGGACCGCTGGCTGCAACGCACCAACGGCGCCCTGCTGGCCGCCACCGGCATCAGCCTGCTGCTCGCCGAACCGAGCGCCGAAGGCATGCGCCACGCCCGCCGCGTCGGCGTCGGCAGTGCGCTCACCTTCCTGGCCGCCGACCTGGTCTACGTACCGCTACGCCGGATCCCCGCCACCTACCTGCTCGACGCCGCCTAGGAGGCGGCCTGGCTCACGGCCTGGGCGGCCGTCCAGGACCAGCAGCTCGCTCACGGCCCCGCCGTCCGCCGGGACGGGCGGTGACCGGCGGTCCACGCCCAGCCCGCCCGCCGCCTGCTCGCAGTACTACTCCATGGCCGCCTCGACCAGCCGTAGCCACACCACCGACGCCCGGCCGGGGCCGCCCCCGCTCGGCACGGACGACCGCGTCATGGAGGACGGTGTCGGTCAGACGATCGTGGGACCCTGCCGGTAGGACTGGCGCAGCGCCCGCCCGACGGTTCCGGGGCCGGGCAGCACGTCAGCGGGCGGTGGTGCTCCGTCACCCACAAAAAGCAGCGCAGCGGCGGTGCTGCGCCGTCGGGCTGCCGGCACGCTCAGCTGGTCGGCCGGCTTCCCGGCTCGGGCGGCGCCTGGTGGCCTGTCAGAACCGGCGGCGCACCACCGGCCGGGCGGGCTCTGCAACGCGCAGCGCCAGGGCCGCGGTGCGGGTGCGTTCCAGCCGGCTCACGACCTGGCGCACGGTGGCAGCGTCGAACCTCGGGTGAGGGCGCGGACGGCCTGGTGGTCGTCGTCGGACAGCGTGTGGAGGCCGGCGCGCTTTAGGGACGGTGTAGAGGGGGCTGGGTCGCGGTGCCGCCCCGGCTGCAGTGGGCGGCGTCGGCGCTCTGGCGGGCTGGTGGGCGGCCTCGCGGGTGCAAGCGGCGAGGCCTAGCGGTGGCGCTCACGGCGCAGCGCGTGCTGGAGGGCGGTCTCGTCTCCGGCGTCGGCGTGCCGGTCGGCGCAGCGCTCGTCGAACCGGGCCTGCTCCAGGGCCTGCTGTATGGTCTCAAGGGTCATCCCGGCCGCCCGGCGGCGCACCCGGCTGGGAGCGTAGCCGAGCAGCAGCCCGCACAGTTCGCCGCGCTCGAAGTCGCTGATCTTGGAACCCTGCCGGTCACACGTGCCCGTGCTCGGCGGCCCACCCGATGATGGCGACGAAGGCCTGATCGAGACTGTCGGCGTGGCCCAGGCGCGTGCCGTCACCGTTACGGTTCCGCGCGTAGGCGCCCCATCCGCCTGCGTGGTTGATGGCCCATCCGATGGCCATGAAACCGTCGTGGTAAGCGGGATGCCACAGGAAGATCGTCTCTTCTCCGGATTCGACTTCTCTGGTCGTCCGGTACCCGGCCCCGGCCAGTTCCTTCTGCATCTTCCGCGACGGCTCTGTCACATCTCCCCCTGAGTAGACGAACGACCTCAGGTTAGGCGCCTGACGTGAGACATGGAACGGGGTCGCGCGGCCCACGCACCGGCCCTGGCGCGCTCACGCCGCCGAGCTGCGTCCGGCGACCACCAGCGCCCAGGTCACGCAGCCGAACGCCGCGGTGGAGGCGACCGCGCGGACCACGTTCCACCGCACCCACACGTCCTCGAAGGCGGCTCGCACCGCCGCCGGGTCGGTGAGCGCGTCGGGCGCCCCGGCGGCGGCCAGCCGGTCGTTGAGCGGGACGTTCACCACGCCGGTGATCACCAGCACCGCCAGGGACAGCACCGCCGCGGCGGCCAGCCAGGCCAGTGCCGTCCGGGAGCCGGCGCGCCACTGGAGGACGCCGGCCGCCACGATCAGCACCGGCGCGCCGAGGAAGCTCAGCATGAACCACCCGTTGAGGATGGCCGTGTTGATCCGCTGCATGGTGTCGATGAACGCCCGGTCGCCGACCACGGCCAGCCCCGGCATCACCGAGCAGGCGTAGGCGTAGAACAGTCCGGCGCTCCAGCCGGTGGTGAGCACCGCACCGACCAGCGTGATCGTCCGCAGTGCCGCCATTGACCTCGTCCCCGTTCGCTCGTCCATGCCGCCAGTCAACTTCCTGGCCTTACCGGGCGGCCATCGGCGAGGCGCTCGCGGCCATGTGCGAGCGTCCACCCCCGGGCCGGGCCGCTGCTCCGCCCGCTCCTAGGCTGGCGGCATGGACGCCCTCTCCGCGCTGCTGACCGGCCCCCGCGCCCAAGGGGCGTTCCTGCTGCGGTCGGTGTTCGACCCGCCGTGGTCGGTGCGGATCGCGGACCTGGCTCCGCTGACGCTGATCACCGTCGTGCGCGGCGACGGCTGGGTCGTACCGGACGACGGCCCGCCCGTGCCGCTCGGCACCGGCGACCTGGCCGTGGTGCGCGGCCCGGACCCGTACACGCTCGCCGATCTCCCGGACCGCGCCCCGCAGTTGGTCGTCCACCCGGGGCAGGTCTCCACCACGCCGGACGGTGCGGGCATGTGCGAGACGCTCGACCTGGGCGTGCGCGCCTGGGGTCCGGGCGGTGGGACCGTCCTGCTCAGCGGCACCTACCAGCTGCGCGGCGAGGTCAGCGGCCGACTGCTGCGCGCCCTGCCACCGGTGCTGCGACTGGCCGCGGACGAGTGGTCCTCCCCGCTGCCGGCGCTGCTGGAGGCGGAGATCGGCCGGGACGAGCCCGGCCAGGAGGCGGTCCTGGACCGGCTGCTGGACCTGCTGCTGATCAGCGCGCTGCGCAGCCACTTCGCCCGGGACGCCGAACGGGCCCCGGCCTGGTACCGCGCGCACGCCGATCCGGTGGTCGGCCGGGCGCTGTCCCTGATGCACACCGACCCGGCGCGCGGCTGGACGGTGCGCGACCTCGCCGCCGGGACGGGCGTCTCCCGCGCGGCGCTGGCCCGGCGCTTCACCGAGCTGGTCGGCGAGCCGCCGATGGCCTACCTGACGGGCTGGCGGCTCGCCCAGGCCGCCGACCTGCTGGCCGATCCCGCCCTCACCCTGGACGCGGTGGCCCGCCGGGTGGGCTACGGCAGCGGCTTCGCGCTGAGCGCCGCGTTCAAGCGGGTGCGGGGCGTCAGCCCGCAGCAGTTCCGCACCGGGAGCGTCCCGACCGGCGTCCCGACGGCCTGACGCACCGCCACCGGGCGCGCCCGCCGGTACCGAGCCAGGTCCCAGGGGGGACGGACTGTCCAGGGTGGCGAAGGCCGGCGCGTAGCGCCGCCGCAGGCACCCTGACCGGCCGGCACGGCCCGCACACTGCACGCGTGGGCGGCCCCGGCCTACGACGCTCGCTGAAACTCCCCACTCAGTCCGCCCTGCAACTGAGTGGGGAGCCCTGAGCAGCCCCGGCCGCTTTTCCGAGTTCCTCATCAACAGCACTGCAGGGGGCGGTGGTGGCCCGTCGGGGGCGTCCGTGGTGCCGGTCAGCGGTTCCACCGGAGGCGGCGCCGCAACGGCACCACGGGGGCCAGCGGCCGGTCGTCGTCCGCCTCGGCGGCGCCGTACTCGGCGGACACCAGGGCGGCCGGCTCCGGCGGGCGGGGCTAGGGTCTGTTGGGAAAGTGCTGGCGCTGTGCAGGGATATCGATGTCTGATTGCCGCCAGCGTGGTCTGTCCCCGCTGATCACACTGGCGGCATGACGATGTCATCCACTACAGACTCGATTACGGTCCTCACCGGCATGTATGCGGCTGAGGCGGAGTACTTTGCAGCCGGAGGCCCTGACGAGGCTTCATTCGACCTGCTCGCCCCCTTCTTCGCGCCGAATGTGGTGCTGCATCAAGCTGATTCCCTGCCCTATGGAGGCACCTGGCGCGGGCATTCGGGCATGACGCAGTTCTTCCTTGCGATGGGTGCCGCTTGGGAGTCATTCGACATGGCGGAGCAGGAGTTCCTCGCCGCCGGTGAGACTGCGGTAGTGCTCACCCAGGTCCGTGCTCGTGCTCGTGCGACAGGCCGCGAACTCTCCTTCCCGATCCTGCAGGCGATCACGGTCAAGGACGGGAAGATCACCGAGGTCCGTCCGTTCTACTGGGACACACGGGTCATCGCCGACGCCTGCGCAGGGCCGAGGGCGACCGGCTGATGTGGATGGTGAGTCCGCTGGTCACAGCCACTCGTTGATGGCCGCTACCAGCACGGTTGCCTCATGGCGGACCGCGAGCTTGTCGTATCGTGTTGCCACTGCACGGTGCCTTGTGAGGCGGTTGATGCCGCACTCCACCGCGTGACGCTGCTTGTAATCTTCCCGGTCGAACCTCGACGGCCTGCCTCCGCGGGAGCCGAGGTTCTTGCGGTTGCGGACCTGGTCCGTCTTCTCCGGAATGGTGCAGGCGATCCGGCGGCTGCGCAGGTAGGCGCGGTTCGCGCGGGACCATAAGCTTTATCGCCCCGGACCTTGTCGGGCCGGGTGCGCGGCCGGCCGGGCCCGGGGCGCTGCGCGTCTGTCAGATCCCCACGCGCCACGGCGCTCGATCATCACCGAGCAAGATCCACTTTTGCAACAGGCCCTACCAACCCCAGCGACCGAACTCGACTATGCCTTGGAGGACTAAGATGAGGTTCCTATTGAGTCGGCACGCCCGACTGGAAGTGGAAAGCCTGAGCCAGGTAGAAGCGAAACGGAAGGTATACGTATCCGTTTCAGTGTCACGCGGAAGAGAAGTGGTCAGCGTCTGCAGGGATAGGGACGGATCATGGCAGTTCTTCTCCGAAGACGACAAATCCGGCCCTGAAGGTCCCGTCCTGATTCATTTCGGACACGTTCCCACCAGGTCGGAACTAGCCGCGACAGTGCCCGGCCTGAGAAAGGGATACTGGGCGCTCCGTAATAGAAAGGATGATTCCTGGAACGTGGTGCAGGACGATTAAGGTCGCCTCGCACGCCGAACGGCCCGCGCCCGACACTGCCCCTACCAGGACAGCCGGGTCCGGCGGGCGGGCTTCGCGTGCCGGAGCGACCCCCCTCACCACGGCACAAAATCCTCCGAGCCGCAGCGGTGGCGAGGGCGGCGCGGCTCGCCAAGACGGTCGGCGGTGCGGTCGCCGTCCAGCTCGGGTCGCGGCCCTACGGTATTCGGTCTACGACGCGGCCGTCGACGTCATCGCTGCGGCGCTGGCCGTCCTGGCGATCCGGCAGATCACGGCCCGGCAGGACGCGAAGGTCCGCGCCACGCTGGTCGCCCTGCCGTTCACGCACACGTCGGCCTCCTGAGGCTGCCGGTCGGCCGCGGCGGTGGCGGTGGCCGCGGCGGTGCACGGCGACACCTGCGCCACCTGGTAGCGCTGGAGCAGCCCCCTCCCATCACCGCGACCCGGGGACGCCGTCCACAACCAGTTTGCGGTCAGCCCCGCCTGACTGACCATCAGTTTCCGTTGGCCACCGCTGGGCGGCCGGGCGCGGCGAGGGCGGCGTGCATGAGGCGGCGTGCGCGGGTCGCCGCCGTGCCGTCGCCGAGGAGTTGGATCTCCTGGTTGGCGGCCATGGCGATGCCTGACAGCAGGGAGACCAGGTCATCGGTGTCGGCGTCCGCGCCGAGGTCTCCGGCGGCGCGGGCGGCCGCGATCTCCTCGGCCAGGAAGCGCCGCCAGCGGGTCACGGTGTCGTGGATGCGGTCGCGCAACGCCCCTGGCCGCCCGTCGAGTTCGCAGGAGGCGGCGGTCACGAAGCAGCCGTTGGGGAACGGGCTGGCGGCCAGGTAGTCGCACCAGGCGTCGATGACGGCGTGCAGGCGCGGCAGGCCCGGTTCGGCGGTGCGGGCGGGGGCCACCACCTCCTGGGTGAACATCTCCACCGCGCTGGCGAGGGCGGCCAGTTGCAGTGCGGCCCGGGAGCCGAAGGGGCCCACGACTCCGGCCTTGCTCATGTCGAGCGTCTCGGCCAGGGAGCCGATGGTGAGCCCCGACAGGCCCTGGCTGGACGCCTGGTTCACGGCGGTGCTGACGATCCGTTCGCGGGTGCGGCGGGCTTCTTCGGCTGACTTCCTCATGCCCCCAGTTTACCGAACACCCGTCTGCTATATTGGCGAACGATCGTACGGTAAATTGCCTGGAAGGGGATGGTCCGATGCGCGTCCGATGGCTGGGGTGGGCCGGAGTGGAACTCGAATCACAGGGGGAGAGCCTGGTCATCGACCTGCTCGGCCGGCCCGAAGGAGTCCTCGAGGGGACCCCGCTCTCCGCTCCCCTGCCCGAGGTCACACCCCCGCTCACCGAGGGCCGCGTGCTCGCCGGACTGTGCACCCACCTCCACCGCGACCACACGGACGCCGGCGCGCTGGCCCGTGCGCTGCGCCCCGGAGGCACCGTCCTGCACCCCGAGTCCTTCGGCGGCGACGACCACGAGAACCTGTGGACCCTCCAGGCGGAAGCCGAACTGACCGCCCACGGCCTGCCCCGCCGGCCGATGGGACTGTGGCAGACCACGAAGATCGGCCCGTTCACCATCGCCGCCGTTCCGGCCGTGGACACGCTCGGCGATCCCCAGGTCTCCTGGGCCGTCGAAGCCGGCGGCAAGCGGGTGATCCACCTGGGCGACAGCATGTTCCACGGGTACTGGTGGCGCGCCGCCCGCCGCTTCGGCCCCTTCGACGCCGTCCTGACGCCCATCAACGGGCCGACGGTGTGCTTCCCGCACTGCCAGCCGCCGAGCCCGTACCCCGCCTCGCTCGACGCCGAACACGCCGCCGTGGCGGCGCGCCTGCTGCAGGCGAGGACCGTCGTCCCGATCCACTACGACGGCTTCCACCTCGAGGGGTTCTACACCACCCGGCCCCGCGAACTCGACCGCTTCCTCGACGCCGCCGCCGGCGAGCCCTACACCGTCCTCACCCCCAAGCTCGGCGAGGACCTGACCCTCTGAGAGGCCGCGCCGGCGCCGCGGCCGCCCCCCCGCTCACCCGAGCGGCTCGCCGAACACCGCGCCGCCTGCTCGAAGCCGTGCGCCGCATCACCGCGCCCCGGTGCCCCGGCGCCTGCGGACCGCTCCGGCACGTGACGGGGACCCGGTCCCGGCAGGCCGGGGCTCCCCCGCCCTTCTCCGTCCCTCTCCGCCGGGCGTCACGCCGCGATCGGGGCCGTCCGGGCCAGGGCGGCGCGCAGGACGGTGTTGAAGGCGTCCGGGCGCTCCTGGTGCGGCATGTGGGCGGCGTCCTCGATGACGTGGAGTTCGCCGTGCGGGGCGAGGGCGGCGAGGGTCCTGGACACCTCGACCGGGATCTCGGTGTCCTGGCGGCCGTGGACGAAGGCGGCGGGGACGGCGAGGCGCGGCAGGGCGGGCCGCGGATCGTAGGTCCGGCACTCGGTGAAGATCGCGTCGATGAAGACGCCCGAGTCCAGGAGCTGGCGGACCGTCCAGTCGACCTGGGCCCGACTGGCCTTGGGGCCGTACCAGTTGGGCACCCAGTCGGCGAAGGTCCCGGCCCGGTCGGCGGCGAGGTCGGCGACCAGGGCGTCGAGCTGCGCGGCCATGCCCTGGCTGGGCCAGTAGCCGGGGCCGTCCACCGAGACCAGGGCGCCGATCCGCTCGGGCGCGGCCAGGGCGGCTTCCAGGGCGAACGTGGCGCCGACCGAACTGCCCACCAGGACGGGGCGGTCGAGGCGGAGGTGGGCGATGAGCGCCAGGACGTCGGCGGCGTTGCCGGCCGTGTCGTTGCCGTCCACCGGGTGGTCGGAGCGTCCGCAGCCGCGCCAGTCGACGGTGATGGTGCGGTGGTCGCGTGCGAGGTCGGCGACCTGGGCGCCCCAGACCCGGCCGCTGGTGCCCCACCCGTGCAGGAAGAGCAGCGGGCGGCCGGTGCCGTGGTCCTCGTAGTAGAGGTCGATCCCGTTGACGTGCGCGAACGACATGGTGTCCTCCTCGGTTCCCTGCTGCCACCGGTGCGGTGGCAGCAGGACCATCACACCGGCCGGGGCGGCCGGGACCAAGGAGCGTTCCGCGCCTACACTGATCAGCGATCGTGATGGATCGCCGAGGGGTCGGCGGGCGGGGTGGGCGGGGGCTCGGGTGGAACTGCGGCAGGTCCGGTACTTCCTCGCGGTCGCCGAGGAACTGCACTTCGGGCGCGCCGCCGAGCGCATGCACATCGTGCAGTCCGCCGTCAGCCAGCAGGTACGGCGCTTGGAGCGGGAGTTGGGCGTCGACCTGTTCGACCGTACGACGCGCAGCGTGACGCTGACGCCGGCCGGGAGCGTGTTCATCGACCGGGCCCGAGCCCTCGTCGCCGCCGAACGGGCCGCGCTGGACGCGATCGCGGCGCTGCGGGCCGAGGCCTGCGCGGGCGGCGCCGTGCTGCGCATCGGCACCAACGTCGGCCTCGGTGCGCGGCTCGAGCGGTTGCTGGACCGGCTGGGAGAGCGGGCACCGGAGCTCACCGTCGAGCTCGTCAGCGCCGCGCCGGCGGAGCGCCTCCAGCGGGTGCGCGACGGCGACCTCGACGCGGCGTTCGTGCGCGGCGTCTCCCGGAGCCCGGGGCTGGAGCTGGTGCCGCTGTGGCGGGAGCGGTTCGTGGTGGCCCTGCCGGCCGGGCACCCGCTCGCCGCGGGCGGGGCCGTCCGTCTCGCGGACCTGGCCGGGATGCCGCTGCGGATCGCTCCGCGGGAGGCCAACCCGCACCTCGTCGACCTGGTCCTCGGCGCCTGCCGCGCCGCCGGGTTCGAGCCCGTCCTCGGCCCGGCGTTCACCACCGACCAGGACACCCTCGCCGCGATCGGCGCCGGCGGCACCCACTGGACGGTCTTCTACGCGAGCCAGGCCGAGGTCCTCCCGACGTTGCGCACCGTCTTCCGGCCCCTCGCCGATCCGGACGCCCCGACCATGCCCGCCTACCTCGCCGTCCGCCCCGACGCGCCGGCCCGCGCCCTGACGCCGCTGCTCGAGGCGTGCCGTGACGTCGCGGACCAGGAACCGACGGGCGGAGGCGGCCCGGAGAGCGGGCCGGAGACGGGGGGTCAGGCGGTGGGGGCGGTGGGGGCGGTTCGGCCGAACAGGCGGCCGCCGAGGTCGACGCCGAGCACGGTGCCGGCGGAGTCGCGGGTGAAGTAGCCCCGCTGGCCCTTCAGGCCGCCCTCGGTGACGAGGTAGTCGTCGCCGTCGCCGGAGAGGAAGCCCATGGTGGCGGCCGGGTAGTCGGCCGGCAGGTCGACGTCCGAGGCGGCGCGGATCTCCGGTTTGATCCCGACGGCCAGGGTGAGCCGGGTGCCGTCGGTGCGGACGTCGAGGTTCATGACGTCGTTCTCGTAGCGGCCGGCCACCTCGCGCGCCCGCCGCTCGTCGTGGGCGACCGGCTGCGGGTCGCGCTCGACGAGGCCCAGGTGGTGTTCGAGGGCGCGGCGGACGACGGCCTGGGTGAGGACGTAGCCGTCCGGGCCCGCGGCCAGGGCGACCACGGCGAAGTTGTGCTCGGGCACGATGACCAGGTCGGCGAACTGGCCGTTGCCCGAACCACCGTGGCCGACGGTGCGCACGCCGTCCACCTCGCGCAGGAACCAGCCGATGCCGAAGCCGTCGCCGAGCGAGCTGCCGCGCAGTTCGACCGTCCGCTCCCGCATGCCGTGCAGCGTCCCGGCGGGCAGCAGGCCGGCCCCGTCGCCGAGGTGGAAGCGGGCCCAGGCCAGCAGGTCGCTCACCGAGGAGGCGATGCCGCCGCCGGGGTTGTTGCCGCGCGCGCCGGCCGGGGAGGACTTCCACGGCCGGGCGGCCCGCAGTGCGCCGTGCGCGTCGCGGTTGTAGCCCACGGCGAACTTGCGGACCATCACCTCGTCCAGGTCGAAGAAGGTGTTCGACAGCCCGAGCGGCTCCAGCAGGAGCGCGGCGACGGCCTGTTCGTAGCCGCGGCCCGTGACGTTCTCGATGATCCGCCCGGCCAGGTTGTAGCCGGCCTGGCTGTACGAGGCCCGGGTGCCGGGCGGCGCGACCAGCGGGAGGCGGGCCAGCCGCCCGACGAAACCGGCCAGCGTGCCGTCCTCCTCGCCGGGGTCTACCAGGTTCCAGTCCAGGCCGGCGGTGTGGTTGAGCAGGTTCAGCACGGTGATCCGCTCGGCCGCCTGATCGTCGGCGAGCCTGAGCTCGGGCACGTACCGGCGCACCGGCGCGTCCAGTTCGACGGCGCCCTGCGCGACCAGGCGCATCAGTGCGGTCGCGGTGAAGGTCTTGGTGACCGAACCGAGGTGGAACAGCGTGCGCTCGTCCACCGGCAGCGGGTGGTCGACGCTGGTCACGCCGTGGGAGACGAAGCTCTCCTGACCGTCCGCCAGGACGCCGACGGCGACGCCCGGGATGCCGAGCTCCTCGGCCGTCGCCGCGACGAACTCGGACAGCTGCTTGTGCGACATGGCTCCCCCTGAGGCTCTTGAACTAAGTACAGGAGAACCGTACCCAGCTTCTTGAACTAAGTACAAGGGCTTTCCTGAACTATGTTCAACTACGCTGTCGCCATGCCACGACAGACCATGACCGCCGACCGGATCGTCCGCGCCGCGATCGAACTGCTGGACGAGGAGGGCCTGGACGGCCTCAACATGCGCAGCCTGGGCGCCCGGCTCGGCTCGGCCGCCACGGCCGTCTACTGGCACATCAAGACCAAGGACGAGGTGGTCCGCCGGGCCGCGGACGCGGTCTGGGCGGAGGTCGAGCTGCCCGATCCCGCCGCCACCGGGTGGCGGGAGGCCGCCACCGCCATGGCCACCGGCATGCACGCGATGCTCACCCGGCACCCGTGGCTCGGCCAGGCTTTCGGCAGCCACCTGCTGTACGGCCGCGGCAAGGCCCGGCTGGACGACTACGCCCTCGCCGTCTACGAACGGGCCGGATTCACCGGCGCCGAGGCGGACCGGGCGGCCGCCACGGTGTTCGTCTTCGTGCTCGGCAGCGCCCTCGGGCCCGCCGCGCAGATCTCGCTCACCCGGCGGCTGGGCCGCACCGGCGAGGACCCCGAGCAGCAGCTCGCCGACACCCTCGCGCGCAGCACCGAGATCGCCCTGGAGTTCCCCCGCCTGCGCAAGCGCATCGGCACCACCGACTACGCCGCCGCACCCGACAGCAGCTTCGAGTTCGGCCTGCGGGCCATCCTGGACGGCTTCGCGTACCGGCTCGGCGCCGGAGCGTAGACGTACGGCCGACGACGGTCCCCCGGCCCCGCGGCGCTCGGGGCGCCAGTCGTCCTCCGCGCCGGAGCCGACCGGAGAGCACGGTCTTCCCCCCGGGTGCGGCCCGACTCGCTCGCGTGGCAGGGTACGGGCCATGCGGGCCACGGACGCCGCAGCCCGGTCCGGTCGAGGAGGGGGGCGAGCGCGGCCGGGTCCCCGGCGCAGGGGGGGTGAGGGCCCACGCGACCGGCTCGCGGCCTGGACGGGCGGCGCGGGTGCGAAGGGCCGTGGCCGTGCGGTCGCGGGAAGCGCCGCGCGCGTCGACCAGGACCCCGCCGGGTCGCGGCAGCTCCCGTGACCGCACGCCGTGGTCGCCGCTGGACGGTCCGGCGGTCCTCGCCGGCGGGGCTCCTGGAACGAGCGTGGCCGCCCGGCGCCTCGTTCCCGGCACCCCCGTGCCGGCCGGGAGGGAACGTGTGAGAGAGTCGGCGGCCCGAATGCGAGGAGGAGCCGGTGCACGGCAACGGGCCTGGAGGCACGGACGGTCCCGGGGCCGGCCGGGTCCTGGTGGTGGACGACGACGCGGCGATCCGGCGCACCCTGGAACGCGGCCTGCGGCTGAGCGGGTTCGCCGTCGCGCTGGCCGAGGACGGCGAGAGCGCGCTCGCCCGCCTGGCGGCCGCCGTGACGGACGTCCTGGTGCTCGACGTCTCGATGCCCGGCATCAGCGGCGCGGAGGTCTGCCGGACCCTGCGCACCCGCGGGGACGACATCCCGGTCCTGATGCTGTCGGCACTGGACGAGCCGGCCGACCGGGTGGCGGGCCTGCAGGCCGGCGCGGACGACTACCTGGTGAAGCCGTTCGCCCTGGAGGAACTGGTGCTACGGCTGCGCGCCCTGCTGCGCCGCCGCCCGCCGCAGCCCACCGACCGGGTGTCGGCCGGCCCGCTGGTGATCGACCCGGCGACCCGGCAGGCCCACCTCGACGGCCGCGAACTGCGGCTCACCCGGCGCGAGTTCGAGCTGCTCACCCAGCTCACCAGGAACGCCGGCATCGTGCTCTCCCGGGAACTGCTGCTGGAACGGGTCTGGGGGTACGACTTCGAGGTGCGCAGCGACGCCGTGGACACCTTCGTCAGCTACCTGCGGCGCAAACTGGAGGCCG
Organism: Kitasatospora sp. NPDC001539; assembly: GCF_040298565.1. Taxonomy (NCBI): domain Bacteria; kingdom Bacillati; phylum Actinomycetota; class Actinomycetes; order Kitasatosporales; family Streptomycetaceae; genus Kitasatospora; species Kitasatospora sp. NPDC001539. Next base: position 14,197 of record NZ_JBEPAK010000014.1, read on the forward strand.
GGGGCCGGCCCCGGCTGATCCACACCGTCCGGGGCGTGGGCTTCGTGCTGCGGCTGCCCGGCGGGGACGGGTAGCGGCCGCCGTGAGACTGTCCACCCGGATCGCCCTGTGGGCCGCCGTCGTGGTGCCGTTGCTGGTGGTGCTGGCCGGGCTGCTCCTGTTGCCGTTGGTCGGCCGGGACCTGCGGCACCAGCAGGACGCCCGGCTGGCGGAGCGGGCGGCCGCCGTCCTGCCGAGCGTGCGCACCCTGGTGGCCGCCGATGCCCGTGGCCGGGCCAAGGCCGAACAGAACCAGCAGCGCAAGGTGTTGGACGCCGCGCTGGACTCGGGCGTGCGGGTCGCCGCCCAGGACGGCACCGTGCTGCTCGCGGGCGGCCCGCAGCCCGCCGACGCCCGGGCCCTGCCCACTGCGCCGGGCGGGCCGGTCACCGTCCGCGACCACGGCACGGCCTGGCGGGTGCTGACCGTCCACGTCTCCGGCGGCGGGACGGCGGGCAATGGGACGGCAGGCGATGGGACGCTCTGGGTCAGCGAGCCCGGCGCTCTGGCGGGCAACCAGACGGCGACCGTGCGCAGGCGGGTCCTGCTCGTGGCGGCGGTCGCGGCGCCGGTCTCGGCGCTGATCGGCTTCGCCCTCGCCGAACGCGCCACCGCACCGCTGCGCCGGCTCAGCCGCCGCGCCTCGGAGCTCGACCCGGCCCTGCCGCCCGGCGGCGCCGAACCCGACGGTCGCGAGCCCGACGGTCGCGAGCCCGGCGGCGGCGGACCCGACGGCGGACCCGGCGGCTTGGCGCGTTCGGGCGGCGCGGGCTTCGCGGCGGAGCGCAGCGGCACCGTCGAGGTGGACGAACTCGCCGCCGCGCTGGCCCGGTTGCTCTCCCGCTACGACGAGCAGGCGCTGCGCACCGCCCAGGCGCTGGAGACGGCGCGCTCGTTCTCGGCCGCCGCCTCGCACGAGCTGCGGACGCCGCTGATGAGTCTGGGCACCAACCTGGACGTGCTGGCCGCCCACCAGGACCTGCCGGCCGGTGAACGGGCCGAGATCGTCGCCGAGTTGCGCGAGGACCACGCCCGGCTGCTGGACCTGCTCACCGCGCTCGCCACGCTCGCCCGCGGCGACCTCGTCGAGGTCGACTCCTTCGGCCCGGTCGACCTCGCGGAGCTCACCGACGCGGCCGCCGCCGAGGCCCGGCGCCGGCACCCGGCGGCCGAGTTCTCCGTCGAACTCCCTCCGGAGCTGAGGCTGTTCGGGTGGGAGTCGGGCCTGCGGATGATGCTCGTCAACCTGCTGGTCAACGCTGCCGTGCACGGGCGCGGCGGCCCGCAGCGGGCGGAGCCGGCCCGGGTGAGGGTCCGGCTGGCCCCGGCCGGCCCGGTCGCGCTGCTCACCGTCGACGACGCCGGGCCGGGTGTCCCGCCGGGCGAGCGCGAGGCGGTCTTCCACCGCTTCCACCGCCGGCGCGACAGCCCGGGCTCGGGGCTCGGGCTCACCCTGGTCGCCCAGCAGGCCGCCCTGCACCGGGGCACCGTGCGGATCACGGAGCCGCCGGGTGGGACGGGGTGCCGGGTGGAGGTCCGCCTGCCGCTGCCCGACGCCGACGCACCGACCCTCCGGCTCCCGCTCCGGCGGGACTGGATCGCGGGCGAGGAGGGCTGAGCACCGCTCCCGCGTTCCACAGGGAATCCACAAGAAGCCGTCCTACGCTCCCGGCGACCGGGCCGCAGCGGGCCCGCAACCGCCGGCCCGGTCCCGTAGACCGTCCACGGCAGAAAGGGACGCCCATGTCCGTCGACCGCACGTCCGCCAACCGCACCTCCCTCCGCCGCGGGGCCGTCAGCCGCAGGGCCGCTGCGCTGGGCGCCGTGGCCCTCGCCGGCTCGCTGTTCGCCGCCGTCCCCGCCCAGGCGGACGGGACGGGCGGCTCGCCCTCCGCCGCCCCGGCCACGCCGTCCGCTCCCGCCACCGGGTCCACGCCCGCGGGCGACGGCGCGAAGGCCGTCTGCAAGCGGCTGCCGAAGACCGAGCAGCGCGTCACCGAGGCGCTCGCCCGGCTGAACGGCGACGCCACCGTCGCCGGGTCGGTCGCCCGCCTGCAGCAGCGGGTCGACAACGCCAAGGCCGCCGGCCACCCGGAGATCGAGAAGCTCCTCAACGACCGCCTCACCGCCCGCAAGGGCCTGGTCACCACCCTGCAGACGCGCAAGAGCGACCTCGACTCCGTCGCCACCTGGTGCGCCGCCCACGACCAGGGCAAGTCCCGGTGAGCCGCCGCCCGCGCGCCGCCCTCGCGGCCCTGTTCCTCGCCGGTGCCGCCCTGCTGACCGCCGCCTGCGGTCCCACCGGGCACCCGGGCCCCGGCGCCGCCGACGCCAACCAGGTGCAGGACATGCAGCACAAGCTCGACGCCGCCGACAACGCGGCCGACCGGGCCGCCACCGACGCGGCGGCCGACGGCAACTGACGCACCACCCGCCCGCTGACCCGCTCAGCGGGCGGGCGCGCCCGGTCGCCGTGGCCGAGCACCGCTCGGCGCCGTTCGGAGCCGTTCGGAGCCGCCGGTGCCGGCGGCCCTGCCCGTGGCCGTGACCGCGGGCCGTGGCCGTGCGCGGCCACGGCCTCAGGCCCCGGCGGCGGGCTGTTCGGCGTCGCCGAAGCGGGCCAGGGTCAGGGCGCCGGCCACGGCGGCCACGAAGCCCAGGACGGCGACCGGCGTCAGGTCGTGCCGGGTGTGGTCGCCGAGGACGAGCACCCCGACCACCGCCGGGCCCAGCGTCTCCCCCAGCACCATCGCCGCCGTCGCCGACGTCACCGATCCGTGCTGCATCGCCCAGGTCAGCGCGGCGAAGCCGCCGATGCCCGCCACCGCCACCGCGTACGCCGAGGGCTCGGCCAGCAGCTGCGGCAGCCTCGGTTCCGGCAGCACCCGCACCGCCACCCCGACGACCCCGAACTGCAGGCCGGCCACCAGCCCCAGCAGCGGCGTGCGGCGGGCCCCGCCGTACCGCACCGCCGCCCAGCCCGCGACGAGCAGGGCCACCGCGACGAGCAGCACGCCCAGCCGCAGCGCGTCGTCACCCGTGCCGTGGCCGTCCCGCCCGGCGGTGAGCGCCAGCAGCAGCAGCCCCGCGCACACCGCCACCACCCCGGCCCACTCGCTGCGCCGCAGCCGCACCCGCAGCACCCGGGCCGCCCCGACGGCCGTCACCGCGAGCGCGGAGGCCAGCGCCGCCTCGACCACGTAGAGCGGCAGGCGCTCCAGGGCGACCAGTTCGGCGGCGAAGCCGCCCATGTCCATCCCCACACCCGCCAGGAAGGGCCACTGGCGCAGCGCACCGGCCAACGCGGCGGCCTCCCCCGCCCGCTGCCTCGACGGGTCCGCGGCCCGTGGGCCCGTACCGGCGGCCCGCCGGGCGCCGACCGCCTGCAGCACGGTGGCCGACCCGGTGAGCAGTGCGGCCAGGAGGGCGGCGAGCAGGCCGATGAGCATGGCCCCGACGCTACGTCCGCGGGCGCCCGCACGAGCGCCTGGCACGCCGTCGCAGCCGCCCCGCGGCCGGCCCCGCGGGTGCGGGGGCGTGGCGGTGCGGGGCCGTGGGCCTGCCCGTGCGATCGGGCGTTCTCAGCCCTGGAGGGACCATTCGTTGACCACGTCGAGGTTGCGGAACACCGGCGGCCCGTCGCACAGTGCCGCGACCCGGGCGGCGAAATCCGACGTCTCCGGCCGGTCGGAGTTCTCCATCGCCTGCTCGTACGAGGGGAACTCCACGATGTTCAGGTACACGTTCTCCTGGTCGCGGTCACGGGTTTGCGCGGCCCGCGTCGCCAGTTGGTGGCCCGCGTTCTGCTCGACCCAGCTGTCGAGCAGCGCGTTGAACTCGTCGATGCGACTGGTCTTGTACTCGATGATCTGGATGAAGCTCACGTCAGGCTCCTCGGCTCAGCAGCGGATGGTCGGCTGAACGCCCTCTCCAGCGTCGCCCCGGCGCCCGCGGCCCGCAAAGGCAGGGAACGGGTCCGCCGCGCGGCTCCGGCGAGGCCTGGTGAACGGGGGCGGGCGCGGCGCGGGCCGCCCTGCCGGGGGTGCGGGGGCGGAGCGGGCGGTCGCGAGGGTGGCCGTGCGGAGGAGCGCCGTGCCCGCGCGCCGGCTGGGCCGCCGCGCGCGCCGAAGCTTCCCGCCGACCCAAGTCCCGCGCTGCGCGCGCTGGTTGGGGGCGGGCTACCGGGTGCCGGGTGAGTTCCGGCGGGCGGGTGCGGGGCGGCCCGGTACGGTCCGGGAGCTCCGGCCGGGGCGGTCCGGCCGGGGCCGTGCGCTCGCCGGGTGGGCCGGCGGGACTTCGGTTAGCGTCGGCCCTGGAGCCCGGAGCCCGGAGCCCGGAGCCCGGAGCCCGGAGCCCGGAGGACGGTCGGTGGTCGGAGGTCGGTGGCATGGCGGCGGCGGAACGGGCGCGGCTGGTGGACGGGTGGCGGCGGGCGGCGGAGCGGGAGCTGACGCCGACCAAGCGGTCGCTGGTGGTGATGTGGGCGGCGTTCGGCGCCACCTTCGGCACGGTGCGGTTCATCACCCACGGGATCAGGGGCGGCTGGCTGCCCTGGGGCAACATCTCTGCCGGCGGGAGGCACCTGCACCACTACAACATCGGCATCGCGGCGCTGGCCGGGGTCGGTCTGGTGGCCGTCCGCGGTGACGAACGGGCGGTCGGCCATCCGGCGGTGGCCGCGGTCTACGGTGCGGGCACCGCTCTGATCACCGACGAGTTCGCGCTGCTGCTGGACCTGCAGGACGTCTACTGGGCCGAGCAGGGCCGGGTGAGCGTCGACGTGTCGCTGTGCGTGCTCGCCGCGCTCGGCGGCTACCTGTCAGCCGCACCGTTCTGGCACGAGGTCGTGCGGGTCACCCACCGCCGGCTGACGGCGCGCTGAGCTCGCCCCGGCCGGCGCCTGGACGGCGGTGCGGGCCCACGTGTCAGGGCCCGACGGTGCTCCAGGCGCCGAAGCTGCCGTCCGTTCGCTGGCGGCTGTGGCGCAGGCGGCCGTCGGGGCCGAGCGCGACCAGGTCGGCGAGGCCGTCGCGGTCGACTCCGACGGCCGGGGATCCGACGACGAGGCCGTCCAGGGCGCTCCAGGTGCCGAAGCGCCCGTCGGTGCCCTGGCGGCTGACGCTGACGCCGCCGTTGCGGTTGCGGACGGCCACCACCGTGCGGTGGGGGGCGGGGGCGTCCGCGGACGCCACGGCCGGCTCGCCGTCGCCGGCGTCGTCGCTGCCGACGTCGTCACCGCCGCCGCCGACGGGCCCGTCGGGCCCCTCGGGTCCGCCGGATCCGCCGTCGCCAGGTCCGTCGCCGACGGGCTGGGCCGTCGGCGTCCACCGGCCGCCCGGGGTGCTCTGGGTGAGGCGGACCGTGGCGGAGCGGGCGGTGGGCCCGGGCAGCAGACCGCCCTCGGAGAGCCGGCGGTAGAACAGCACCAGGCGGCCGTCGGGGTCCTCGGTCACGCTGACGCGGCCCACCGGCGAGACCGCCGGGAAGTCGGGATCGGGCGTCAGGGCGGCGCCGGGTGCGGACTGGGTCCAGTGCAGGACGGCCGGGCGGGTGCCGGCTGACGCGGTGGTGGCGAAGACCTCGATCCGGCCGTCCGCGGTGGCGGCGGCGCTGGGCGGGCCCTGCACGCCGGCCCCGCCGAGACCGGTCCACGGGCCCCACGTGCCGTCGGGTCCGGTCTGGGCCCTGGTGCTGACGCCGCCGTCGCGGTTGCGCACGAACAGGTGCAGCCGCCCGTCGCCGGCGGCGGCCACGGCGGGCGTGCTCACCTGGAGCGCGGGGTCGGCGAGCGGGGAGGACGGCGTGGCGGTGGCGGGGTCGGGGGTGCCCAGGTCGGCCCAGGCCCACGCGCCGGAGGGGTCCTGGGTGCGGGAGACGATCTCGCCGGTGTCCGCGCGCTGCCCGAACACCGCGAGGGTGCCGTCCTGACGGCGGATCACGGTCAGTGCGGCCGCCAGCGGTCGGCCCGGGGCGTCGTGCGCGAGCGGGCCGTGCCACACCTTGTCCGCGTCCTCGGCCCATTCCAGCAGGGTGCCGCTCTCCACCGCGAAGGCGTGCAGGGCGCCGCTCCGGTCGGCGGCCACCACCTGGGAGGAGCGCGGGTAGCGCAGGTACTGCCGGGACTGCCAGCTCGCGTACGCGCTCTCGTCGAAGGCGGCGCCGGTGGGCAGTTTGGCGTCGTGCTCGGCGTACCTGCGGAAGGTGGCGTGCTTGTCGGCGGTCTGCGCGGTGGACAGGTCGGCGGGCGAGGACCAGGTGTTGTAGTCGCGGTAGTGCTCGACCAGCAGCCGGGCGCCGGTCGCCGCGTAGGCGTCGGCGGCCGCGTCCGCGAACCAGGCGGCGGATATGTGGTCCGGGTGGTCGTGGTCCTCGTGGGCGCTCCAGAGCGTCGGGTCGGGCGCCGGGTCCTGCACCCTGAGCAGGGTGGGCCGCTGGTCGGCCAGGACGGCGCGCAGCATGGTGAGGAGCCGTCGGCCGTCGTAGGTCTGCGGCCAGCGGGTGCCGGGACCGTCCATGTCCAGCGTCGGGGTCCGGGCGGGGGCGGCGCTGTCGCGGGTGTCCCACAGCCGGCGCAGGGCGTTGCCGCCGAGGTAGGCGGTGTCGGCGAACTCGGGGAGGTCGAGGAAGACGAGTTGCACCGACCGGTTCGCCCTGAGGGTGAAGCGTTCGGCGACGGGGCCGCCCGGGGCGGGCCGGTAGTCCTCGTGGTCCCAGCAGGCCGGGCCGGGGTCGTCGGCGCAGCCTGCGGCTCCCGTTCCGGTGGCCTGGGCCGCCATCCGGGCGTAGGCGAGGCGGGCGCCGTCCTGCCGGTGGGCGGCGTAGGCCGCCCCGCTGCCGGCGTCGCCGGCGGTGACGTAGATGGTCGTCACCTTCAGGCCGGCCCGGATGCCGGTGGACAGGTCCGGGTTCATGAACAGCAGGTCGTCGTCCTGGTGGGCGACGATCTGGACGACGGCGGCGGGCCGGTCGTCGGTCTGCGGGGGCGGGACTTTCGCCCCGGTCAGTGCGGACGGGACCGTCCACGTCTGTGACAGCGTCAGGGCCCACGCCGCCACGGCGGTCGTCGCCCGCCCCATCCCGCAACCGCCCTTCGCTCATGCCTGCCGTCACGGCCCCCCGGGGCAGGAATGAAGGATTATCACATCATGTCGGGATGTGGTGCGGCCGGGCCCGGGCGGGCCCCGTCGGTGCGCCTCTCACCCGTCCGCGGTGGCGACGGTGGCGCCGGTGGCGCCGGTGGCGGCGGTGGCGTCGGTGGCGTCGGTGGCAGCGGAGCGGGGGGCCGGCGGGCGGTGCGGGTCGTCTTGGCCCTCGTCCTCGGGTGCGGTGACCTCGTAGGGGGAGGGCACCGGGAAGTACGCCTGGAGGAAGGAGGTGACGGCCGCTTCCTGCTCCTGCGGGGAGAGGTGGTCCTCGGTGCCGTCGGCCAGGCAGAAGTAGTCCGCCCAGCGCTGCTCCCGCAGTTCCGTGAGCCGGGCGAGGTCCTCGGCGCTGTCCGTGACGAAGTAGCCGTCGTAGAGGTGGCCCTCCACGGCGCGGGCGGTCGCGTGGGCGTAGTGGACGGCCAGGGTGACCGGCGCGAGGTCGTCGGCGGCCCGGAAGGGCGAGCGCACGGTGCCGTGCAGCTGCGCCGCGAACCGCTCGGCGCTCTCGGCCAGGACACTGCGGCGCAGCGGGTGCGGGGCGTGCTTGAGGGTGCGGGGGTAGGTCTTGCCGACGGCGGCGGCCAGCGCGTCGCGGGTGTTCTTCAGCGCGGCGACGTAGACGGAGTCGTCGGCGTCGGCGTCGCCGGGCGGGATGATCCGGTTGTCGGGGAAGCAGCGCGGCAGGCCGTTGCCGAGGAAGAAGTCCTCGGGTACCAGGGTGCGGCCGAGGAAGACGTCGTCGTTGACGTAGAGGAAGTGCTCGGCGAGGCCGGGGATCAGGTGCAGCCGGGTTTCGATGGCGTGGGAGTTGAACACCGGTCCGGCGCCGGTGCCGGCGAACAGGTCGCGGTGGGAGACGACGGTCAGGCCCGGCTGGTCGGTGTCCAGCCAGTGCGGCACCTGGTCGTCGGTGACCAGGTACAGGTGGCGGATCCAGGGCGCGTGGGCGGCGAGGGCGCGCAGGCAGTACCGCAGCTCGTCGCGGTTGCGGAAGCGCTGGTCGGCGTCGCCCGCGATGCCGCTGGCGGCGACGCCGTCCTCCGCCGCGACGGGGCCGGCGGTGTGGGCGAGGCGGGCCCGGACGGCGGCGCGGCGCTCCTGCCAGGCGGGGTCGGCGTCGTCGACCCAGGTGATCACGGCGTCGATGGGGAAGGTGACCTGGTCCGGCAGGTCGGTGGCGAAGACGTCGAGCAGCGGGTAGGGCTGCCCGTCGACGGTCGTCGTGGCGGTGGCGGCGAGGGAGGGGACCCACCAGCCGAGCGGGGTCTCGTCGATCGAGGCGATGGCGCCCTCGGAGGGCGCGGCGGAGTCCCAGAACTCGACGTCGCAACCGGTGTCGGGGCCGTAGAGGAGAGCGCCGATCACCGCGGTCCGGTAGATCCGCACGCCCTTGACCCGGTCGGCCGGCCAGATCGGGCCGGCCTGGTCCTCCTCCGGCCCGTCCTCCTCGGCCGGTTCCGCGGCGCGGGCGCCGTCGGCGGGGTCCGCTTCCTCCTCCACCAGCGCGACGGCGGCGGGCAGTTGCTCGGCCAGGACGGTGCCGAGGGTGCGGCCGTGCTCCAGCAGGTCCGCGTAGACGGCCTGGCCGGCGAACGCGGCGGACAGGGCGGCCAGCACCGCCGTCCGGTCGCCGGGGGCGATCGCCAGGCGGTGTCGCGGGTGCCGGTCGGGAACGATGCCGTGGTCGATGCCCGCCGCCCGCAGCACCCGGGACACCTCGGCGAGGTTGCCGTCCCGGCGCTGGCCCGGCAGGAGCCTGCGGTGCGGCTCCGCGAGGAGGTCGCCGCAGCGGGTCACCCCGGTCAGGGTGTCGAGCAGCTGCGCCTCGCGGGCGGCGCGGGCCCGGTTCAGCCGGTCGATCGGGGTGAGCGGCTCCTCGCCCTCGGGTTGCGGCTCGGCCTGCTGCCGGGCCGCGGGCCGGTCGCCGTCCTCCGCCGCCAGGGGCCGGCGCAGGCGTGCCAGCGCGGCGAGGGGGCGCATCGCGGTGGCGAGGCGGGCCGGGGGGACGGGCACGGGAGCTCCAGGGGCGGGGGCAGGGGGCGGAACGGCGAAACGGCGGGAACGGGCGCCTTAGGTCCGGACTTCCGATTTCACCGATTTCCTCTCCTCACACCCGCGGGGCGGTACTCGCCTCGCACTGGGGAGATCGTATGCGACTGGGAGGATATTTCATGAACTTCGGATAACGATCGGATGTCTGTTTGAAATGTGGACACCTGGGCGAGGCTGCCATGGTCAGGACAGGAGCGGGCCCTTTCTCCGGCTTTTCCCTCGGGGAAGTCGAATGGCCATGGAGTCGGGGTGGGGCGAATGGCGCCCTGTGACATCGCTTTACCTTCCCCTGGCCATCCCATGGGGCCATCCGAACACGGATGGCGGAGGCGTCTCACGGAAGCGTGCTGACGGACGGGTGCTGACGGAAGGGTGTGCCTTCGTCGCTCAGCTCTGCAGCAGGCGGTTGAAGAAGGTGCGGTACTGCTGCAGTGCCACCCGCAGCTCCTCGGTCTCGACCGAGTCACCGCGGTTCCACTGGCTCTCGAGGCTTCGACGGCGGTCGGCGAAGGACTCGGCGAGGCGCTGCATGAGGTCCGCGACGAGGGCGTCCGCGGTGTGGACGGCCTCGCGGGGGTCGTCGACGAAGTCCGTCTGCACCTGCTGCCAGCGCTCGCGCAGTTCGCGGGTCTCCGCCTCCGGGAGCAGCGGTTCGCGCCCGTCGCCGCCGTCCGGGCCGCCGGTGACGTCCTGCTCGCCGCCCTGGGCGGCTCGGGTGTCCTGCTCCTGGGGGCCGGCGTCCGCGGAGGGCGAACCGGCGTCCGTGGGGGCGGAGCCGGCGGTCGGGTAGGACGTGTCGGCGTCCGCGTAGGCCGTGTCGGCGTCCGCGGCGCCCAGGCCCTCGCGGGTGCCTTCACCCAGGCTGCCGCCCGTGCTTTCGTCCGTGCCTTCGCCCGGGCCCTGGCCCAGACCAAGGCCCAGGCCTTCGTTCGCGGCCGGGGCGGCCTGCTCCGCGGTTCCGGTCGACTGCTCCTTCTTCTCGGCGGCTGCGGCGATGTCCTCCGTGGACATCCGTTCCTCGTCGTCGAAGTGCGTGCCCGACATCCCTGTCATCCCCTTTCGGTGTCCGTGCCCCGGTCGGGGGGCCCGCCGCCGTTCAGGAGCTCCGCGAACAGCGCGCGGTAGTGCACCATCGCGGTGCGGAGTTCCTCGGTGGTGGCGGCGTCCCGTGAAGCCGCGGCGTTGATCGCGTGGGCCGCGCGATAGTGCTCCAGCGTCTGTCCGTGTTCGACGGACAGGTCGCGCAGCCGCTGCTCGTAGTCCTCGGTGGGATAGCCGCGGTCGTGCATCAGCAGGGTGACCAGCCGGTCGGCGTGCTGGACGGCGTCGACCGGCCGGTCGACGAACTCCTGCTGGACCCGCGTCCAGTCCTCGGTGTACTGCCGTCTCGTCTGCGGCGACAGCGGCTTGATCCTCAGCTGTTCGTGGCGCTGCTCCCGCTCCCGCAGGTCCCGCTCGGCGGACAGCCGGCTGCCGGAGCGGCGCACGGTCCTCTCGTACTCCGGGCCGAACTGCTGCTGCAGTCGGCGGCGCCGGCTCACGAACCACCACAGCGCGACGGCCAGGATCAGCAGGACGGCGACGGGGACGATGATCGCGATGAGGGTCCCGGTTGACATCAGGTCCTCCCTCGTCCTTCGGTGCCCCAGCCGCTGCCCCGAATCGGCGGGTTGAAACGTCCTCCCGCGGCCGGACGCCCGGCGTCGCGGCGGCCCGGCGTCGCGGCGGCCCGGCGTCGCGGCGGGTCAGCGCTGGGGCGGGTCAGCGCTGGGGCGAACTGCCGGGCGTCCCCGCGGGGTTCGGCGCGGGGCTCCGGGCGGGGTCCGGGACTGGGTCCGGCGCGGGGTCCGGGGCGGGGACTTCGTCGTGTGCCGGGGTGCGGCGTGCGGTGCGGCGGTCGGCCAGGGCCGGGGCGAGGGCGGCGAGCATGGCGGCGCCGGTCAGGGCGAAGGCCCAGGGGTAGCCGGTGCCCGCGGCGAGCCAGCCGAAGGCGACGGCGCCCACGCCCATGCCCGCATCGTAGGCGAAGTTCCACAGCGCGCTGACGGTGCCGTAGCCGGCGGTGGGCACGCGGGCGTACATCAGGTTGATCGTGGCGTTCTGGGCGATGCCGAAGCCGATCCCGAACACGGCGACCGCGACGACGACGGCCACCGGGCTCGCAGTCAGGGCCATCAGCAGGGTGCCGGCGGCCGACAGCAGCAGGCCGGGCAGCACCAGGGCGGCGGGGCCGTGCCGGTCTCCGTGCCGCCCGGCCAGCCAGCGGGCCAGGGTGGACGCCGCGGGCTGGACGAACAGCGCCACGGCGACGACGCCGGCGGCCGAGGCGGGGACGGCGAGCGGCAGGAAGGTGACGACGATGCCGGCGGCGACGGCCGTGGCCGCGAAGGTCGCGGCCGGGCGCAGCAGGTCCGCTGTGCGCAGCCCCTCGGCGATGCCGATCGGCCGCCCGGAGGCGCGCAGCCGGTCGGGCAGGCCGGGCACCGAGGGGATCGCGGCGAGGGCGGCCACGGCCGCGGCGGTGAACACCGCGCCGTAGCCCGCGTGCCCGGCCAGCCACACCCCCAGCGGCATGGCCAGGATCGCCGGGGCGCCGCTGACGATGCCGACCAGGGCCAGGCCTTCGCCGCGTCGTTCGGCGGGGATGAGCGCGGCGGTCAGCGAGCCGCCCGCCACCACGGTGAACGCGAACCCGAGCCCGCGCAGGAGGCACACCGCGACGACGCACCACAGGTCGCGGGAGAGCACGAGGGCGAGGGCGGGGGCGCCCAGCAGGCCCAGGCCGGCCGCCAGGACGGTGCGGTAGCCGTGCCGGTTGACCAGGGCGGGCGTGGCCAGTTCGCCCAGCACCGTCGCCAGCATCAGCGCGCCGGTGGCCAGGCCGGCCCGGCCGCCGCCCTCCCCGCCGGCGGCGGCGTAGCCGGGGACGGTCGACAGCAGCAGGTAGAAGCTGGTCGAGGCGCCCAGGATCGAGAGGAAGCGCAGCAGCAGCGGGCGGGTGAGCAGGGGCGGGCGCGGCGGGGGCGCGGGGAGGTCGGAGTCGAGCGTTTCGGTCACGGCAGGACGCTAAGGGCACGACCGGACTGCCGGTAAGATCCGGTTCCGTGCCTGTGGAGTGGTCCAGTTCCCCGCCGGAGTTGCTGCTGGCCCTCGATCGCGGCGGCGGGCGGCCGCTGCGCACGCAGGTGGAGCACGGACTGCGCGAGGCGATCCGCACCGGTCGGCTGCGTGTCGGCGAACGGCTGCCGTCCTCGCGGGAGTTGGCCCGTACGCTCGAGGTCTCCCGGGGACTGGTGCAGGAGTGCTACGCCCAACTCCAGGCCGAGGGCTACCTGGTGACCCGTGCCGGGTCGGCGACCAGGGTGGCGTCCGGGGCCGGGGGCGCCCCGCCCGCACTCCCCCGCGCGGAGCGCCCCGCGTCCCGGCTGCTGGCCGATTTCCGCTGGGGCGTACCGGACTTGGGGTCCTTTCCGGTCCGGGACTGGCTGTGGGCCGTGCGTGAGGCGGCCCGTACCATGCCGGTGGCCGATCTGGACTACGGCGACGCGCGCGGCAGCGCCGTCCTGCGCGAGGTCCTGGCCGGGTACCTGCGCCGGGTGCGTGCCGCCGTGGCCGATCCGGAGCACATCGTGGTCTGCTCCGGCTACGCGCAGGGGCTGGGCCTGGTCCTCGGGGTGCTCGCCGACGCCGGGGTGCGCAGCGTGGCCTTCGAGGACCCCGGTTCCCCCGCCACCGTCGGCGCGGCCGCCGCCGCGGCCGGGCTGCGGGCGGTGGCGGTGCCCGTCGACGAGCACGGCATCGACGTCCGTGCGCTGGCCGCCACGGACGCGCGCGCCGTCGTGGTCACCCCCGCCCACCAGTGGCCCACCGGCGTGGCCCTGGCGCCGGAGCGCCGAGTGGCGTTGGTCGAGTGGGCCAGGCGGCGCGACGCGTTCGTCCTCGAGGACGACTACGACGCCGAGTTCCGCTACGACCGCGGGCCCGTCGGCGTGCTGCAGGGACTGGCACCGGAGCGGGTCGTCGCGATGGGCACCGTCAGCAAGTCCCTGGCGCCCGCCCTGCGGATCGGCTGGATGCTCTGCCCGCCCGCCCTGGCCGGAGCGCTCGCCGAGCACAAGCACCGCAGTGACCGCGGCACGCCCGCACTGGACCAGCTCGCCCTGGCCCGGCTGATCGAGTCCGGGCGCTTCGACCGCCACCTGCGCCGGATGCGCGCCACCTACGCGGGCCGCCGCGCCGTCCTGCTCGACGCGCTCGGCGCCCACGCCCCCGCGCTGACGGTCAGCGGCCTGGCGGCCGGCTTCCACGCCGTCGCCCACCTGCCCGCGGGGGTCGACGAGCACCGCGTCACCACCGCCGCCCGCGAACGGTCGGTCGGCCTCTACGGCATCAGCGGCTGCCGCGCCTCGCGCTCTACCGCGCCGGCGCAACTCGTCCTCGGCTTCGGCGACGTGGGCGAACGGGCCATCGCCGAGGGCATCGCGGCCGTCGGCCGGCTGCTCGCCGGGCGGGTGTGACGGGCCGGCGGGTCGGTGGCGTCCTGCCCGCCGCGGTCCCGCGGGGCCGGGGCGGCGGGCGACCGTGCTGGTGAGCGGGTTCGCGGGGCCGTCGGCACCGAGCGCGCTGTGGCCAAAGTCGTCGGCGGGCGCGCGGCCGTGGGTGCCGCGGCCGGCGGGCCGGGCCGGCTTCACGGCGGGCAGCCGTCCGCCCCGGGAGGCGGCGGGGGTGTGAGGCCGGCGTGCGGCGGGCGGCCCGGGGGCCGGGTCCATCCGGGTCCGGCGTCCCCGTTCGCCGCGGCGCGGGGGCGGGTGGCCGTGAGGAGGGCGTGCAGGACGACCGCGGTCAGGGTGCCGGCGACGACTCCGCTGCCGAGCACCGGCCGGATCCAGTCGGGGAATCCGCCGTAGAGGCCGGGGGCCACCACGGGGAGCAGGCCGGCGGTCAGGGCCAGGCCGGTGACGACCAGGGTGTCCGGGGCCTCGCCCGCGCGGGCCCGGCCGAGCATCTCCACGCCCATGACCGTGATCACCGCGTAGACGACCAGCGCGGCTCCCGCGACGGCCGCCGGCGGCAGGCCGGCCACCAGTCGCGACAGGGGGGAGAACAGGCCGGCGGCGATCAGCAGGAAACCGGCCCCGGCCGTCACGAAGCGGCTGCGGACCCCGGTGAGCCGGTTGATCCCGATGTTCTCGGAGCTGGTCACCATGCTCGGCGTGCCGAGGAGCCCGCTGAACAGGGAGACCAGCGCGTCGGCCCGGGCCACCCGCGGGACGTCCCGGCCGGGGTCGGGCACCTCGCTGTTGAGGACGGTCTGGCCGGTGGCCTCGGCCAGCGAGGTGAGGCTGAAGAGCAGCAGCGGCAGGGCGGCCACCAGGTCCGGCCGCGGGGCGCCGTACGGCAGCAGGTGCGGGAGGGAGACGCCCGCACCTGCTGCCGGGGTGAGCGTGCCCAGGCCGGTGGCGACCGTGAGGAGCGCGCCGCCGGCCAGGCCGATCAGCACCGCGCACTGGCGCCAGGCGCCCCGCAGCAGCAGGTGGGCGACGAGGGTCGCCGCGACGGTGAGGCCGGCCGCGGCCAGGGCACCGGGTGCCGCGCTGCCGCCCGGGCCGGCCAGGAGCAGCGTGGTGACCCGCACCATGGACACCCCCACCAGCAGCACCGTCACGCCCATGACCAGCGGGGGGAACAGGGCGACCACCCGCCCGTACAGGGGGGTGACCGCGAGCAGCAGCGCCGCGGCGAGGAGCACCGAGCCGGAGGCGACGGCCGGGCCGTGGTCGCGGGCGATCTGGACGAAGAGCGCGGTGGCGGCGCCGCCGGGCAGCATCACGAACGGCAGCCGGGCGCCGAACCCCCACCGGCCGAGCGACTGGAGGACGGAGCCCGCTCCGGAGAGCACCAGGGCCGCGCCCAGCAGGGACGAGGCCTGGGCCGGTGTCAGGCGCAGCGGTGCGGCGATCAGGAACACGGTGGACACCGGTGTCGCCGCCATGGCGAGTACGTGCTGGAGGGCGAGCGGGAGCAGTCGTCGCAGGGGCGGGCGCTCGTCGGCGGTGGTCACGGGTGGGCCGCCTGCAGCCACGGGATCTCCTCGGGGGCGTAGCGGTAGGCGCGGAAGACGGCGTTGGGTTCGGCGGGGAACAGCGTGCGGACCTCGTTCTCCGTGTAGGCGCCGAAGTGGGGGATCACGTACTCCCAGCAGAGGTAGCCGTCCGGTGTGACCTCGAAGAGGCGGCCGGCGGGCGAGTCGGTCACCAGGGTGTTGCCATTGGCCAGTCGCTGGGCCGAGCCCATGAACGGTGCGAAGAACGACTCGCGGGCGGGGTCGTGGTACTCCCACACCACCTCGCCCCGGGCGCGGTCGATCTCGACGACGCGGGAGTAGGGCACGTCGTGGCCGGGCCGGTAGACGCCGTTGTCGAAGACCAGGAGGCGGCCGTCGGCCAGTTCGGTGGGGTGGTGCTGCTGGGAGAGCGTGCCGGGCCGGCTGCGCCAGAGGATCTCGCCGGTGGCGCGGCTGATCACGACGACGGCCGAGACGCTGCGCAGGCTGGCGAGAACGTTGCCGTCGGCGAGCGGGGTCACGCTGTTGACGAGCGGCCAGTGTTCGCGGGAGTAGTCGGGGTGGAGCGGGTAGTCGGCGCGGTCGAGGTGTTCCGCGGCGCGCCAGGACCAGCGCGGCGATCCGTCGGCCGCCACCTCGGTGATGGTGTCGGCCCACACGGTCGTTCCGCCGGCCTCGGAGCCGGGGACTCCGCCGAGGACGGTCCTCGCCTCGGCGCCGCGCAGGGGTTCGACGCCGGTGTAGAGGACGCCGCCGTCGTCGAGGTGGTGGGCGTCGTGGTGCTGGCGCGGGTCGCGGTGCTCCCACAGCACCGTGCCGTCGGGTGCGGCGCGCAGCATCACCCCGCCGCGGTACTTGTGCCACATCGGGAAGAGCGACTCCTCGCCGGGCAGGACGCCGTTGTAGGCGAGTTCGCCGCCGGCCAGGAGCCGGGCGTGGCGGCCGGGGCGGTAGGGGAACCGCCATCGGTGCGCGGTCGTGCCGTGCAGGTCCACCAGGTACACGTCGCCGCCGCCGGTCAGCGGGGCGAACAGGGTGAGGCCGGGGAAGGCGGCGTCCGGGTCCAGGGCGATGAGGCCGGTGCCGCGGCGGCGGCGCTGGTTCTGGTCGACGCGGGGCATCGATCACTCCGATCAAAGTTTTTTTGATGGGGTCAAAGTGCTTCGACGATAGGAGTGCTGTGTGACGGCCTTGTTGCAGCCGTACGAAACGTGCCGAGCGGGCCGTAGGGTGACGGCGGGAAGGAGCGTGATCATGAGCGGTGCGCAGCCGGGGGCGCGGTCGGGCGGCGGCGGTGCGGGAGCGCCCGGCGGTGGCGGTGCGGGAGCGCGCGGCGGTGGCGGTGCGGGAGCGCCCGGCGGCGGTGCGCAGCCGCGGCTGGGCGGTGCGGTCCGCCGTCGCCGGCGCGCCCTGGAGCTGACGCTGGCGCAGGTGGCGGGGCGTACCGGTCTGTCCGTGCCCTTCCTCAGCCAGGTCGAGAACGACCGGGCGCGGCCGAGCATGCGCTCGCTCCAGCGGATCGCGGACGGGCTGGGGACGACCGCCGTGGAACTGCTGGCCGCCGCCGACCCGGTCGACCGGCCGGTCGACGTCGTCCTCGCCCGGGACGACGCGGGCCTGGCGCCGGACACCGGGGTGCGCCCGCTGGTGCGCGGACGCCGCCGGCTGCACGCGTTGGAGTTCACCGGGGACCAGCAGGCGGACCGCGAATTCGTGCACGCCGGTGACGAGTTGATGTACGTGGCGGACGGTGCGGCCGAGGTGGAGGCGGAGGGCCGCCGTTACCGGCTGCACCGGGGAGACACCCTCTACCTGACGGGCGGGGTCCGCCACCGCTGGCGCGGCACCCGCCCCGACACCCGGGTGCTGCTGGTGGCCGTCTCCGAGCACGACACGGGGACGCCGCGGGAGCGGGGCGACTGATCCGGGGGCCGCGGGCGGTCCGAAGGCTGCGGGCGGTCCGGGGGCCGCCGCTCGGGGCGGGCGCGCGCGGACGGCGGCGGGACGGCCCGGCGGCGGGGCCGACGGACGGGCCGCCGGGGGCCGGGGTGGAGCGGTCGCGGGCCGGGGCTGGGGCGGGGGCGGGGGGCCGTACCTGCCGATCGGCACATGGCGCGGAGCGCGCGGGCCGCGCAAATGTGCCGATCGGAACTGCCGGGCGGGGGTGGTGAAACGGGAGGCTGGAGGACATCAGGGGCCGTCAGGAGGGTGGCCCGGAAGGAGATCTCGTGATGACCGCCGTGTCCGCCTGCACCACGTCTGCCGCTGCCCGTACCGACGCCGGCTCCGACGCCCCCGCGCCGGGGTGGGTGGTGCTCGCCGCCAAGGCCGCCGCGTGGAGCACCGTGCCGTCCGGCCTGTGGCGGCTGTGCTTCGCGACGGGGGCGACCATGGGTTTCTCCGGTGAGGCGCTGGCGTTCCTGCACCAGGCCGTGCCCGGGTGGGGGTCGGTCTACATGATCGCCCTCAGCGTGGTGGCCGAACTGCTGTCGTTCCTCACCATCGGTCTGGTCCGGCCCTGGGGCCGCGTCGTGCCGCGCTGGATACCCCTGCTGGGCGGGCGCCGGGTGCGACCGCTCGCGGCGATCGTGCCCGCCGCCCTCGGCTCGCTGATACTCACCGCCGGCGCGGTCCTGGGCGTTCTCGGCTGGAACAGCCCCGACAACATGGGCAACCCCGATGCCCCGCACGGCTTCGCCGGCCTGGCGATGACGCTGTGCTACCTCCCTCTGGTGGCCTGGGGCCCGCTGCTGGCCCTCGTCGTCGCGGACTACGCCCGCCGCACCCTGCGCCGCAGGTAGCCGAAGGCGCCCTCGGCCGACTCCCCCGGGGCCGGCCGGCGTCACCAGGCGGTTGGCACCACCGGGCCGTTGGCGTCGACGGAGGGCTCCCGGCCGTACGGCGGCGGCCCCCGGCCGTACGGCGGCGGCGCCGGGCCGCAACCCGCCGGCCGCCGGCCGCCAGCCGCTGGCTCAGCGCACGCGGCCGTCCCACTGCCAGCCGTCGGCCGGGCGGCGCGGGTGCCCGGGCAGGGTGGCGCGGCCGGTGCACCACAGGAGGGTCTCGGCGGGGCCGTGGCCGCGCGGCGCCTCCGGGAAGAGCCGATCCACCGCCGGGCCGGCGAGGTGTTCGGGCGGCTGCCAGCCGAGCCCGAAGGCGCCGGCCAGATCCCAGGTGTGGACGAGGAGTTCGACCACCCCCATGGCCGCGAAGCCGGGACCGTCCGAGTGGCCCCAGGGGTGCCAGGCCCGGGCCGCCGGCGGGGTCGCGCGCACCGTGGTGGCGAGCAGGCCGGCGGCGATCCGCAGGCCCTCCAGGCAGTGCGGGATGGGAGCGGCGGGGTCGAGCGAGCCGAACAGGGTGATGTAGCGGTCGGTGGGGCGGACGGTCAGCAGTCCCGCGTAGCCCAGCAGGCCGAGCGCGAGGTGGTCCAGTGTGGCCCGGGCGCTCCAGTCGCTTCCGGCGGGCCGGCGGGACCAGTCGGCCCCGGCGGCCCGTTCGAGGACGCCGGTGGTCACCGCGGCGGCTTCGACGACGTGTGCCGCCCAGTCGGTACCGGAGGGGGCCGAACCGGCCCACGGGGCAACGGACATGGACGAGGAGGCGGACGGGGGCATGGTGGTGGGCACGGATACGGCAGCGGCGGCGACGCTCACTTCTGGACCACCTCGATCAGGCGCGCGTAACTGTCGGCGCCGTGACCGGCGGCGATGGCGCGCCGGGCCTGGTCGGCGAAGACCTCCGGCAGGGCGGTGTCGATGCCGCGCGCCCGGCTCGCGTGGAGCAGGTGCTCCATCGCGGCGAGGTGGACGTCCAGGCTGGCGTCGTCGCCCGGGTAGGTCCGGGCGTCGGCCTGCGCCGCGTAGCGGCCGATGAACCCGGCGACGGCGCCGGACAGCCAGCGGGTGGCCACCGGCGTGAACTCGGCCGCCCGGACACCGTCCGCACCGACCAGGGCGACACCGTGCAGCCAGCCGCTCAGCGCGGACCACATCAGGCCGAGCAGCGCCGTGTCGTACAGCCCGGCGATCCCGGCGTCCGCGCCGAGTTCGACCGGCTCCCCGAGGGCGGCGAGCGTCGCGCGGTGGCGGGCCAGGACGTGGGGCGCGCCGCCGTAGAGCACCGTCGCGTCCGCTCCCCCGATACCGGGCGGGGTGATCATGATGGCGCCGTCCAGGTAGTCCAGCCCGATGCCGTCCGCCCAGTCGGCCAGTTCGCGGGCCTGCTCGGGCGAGCCGGAGGTGAGGTTCACCAGGGTCCGTCCGGCCAGCGCCGCCTCCTGGCCGGCCAGCACGGCGCGCAGCGCGTCGTAGTCGAGGACGCAGGCGACGATCAGCCGGTTGGCCGTCACCGCCGCCCCGGGCGAGGCGGCCGCGGCGGCGCCCCGGGCGATGAGCGGCTCGGCCTTGGCCGCCGTACGGTTCCAGACGGTGGTCGGGTGACCGGCGGCGAGGAAGGCGCCCGCCAGTGCGGCGCCCATCGCACCGAGGCCGAGGACGGTGACGGATTCCCGCTCGTGCGGCGTGGAGTTCATGGGTTGCTCCCGTTCGTGCAGCCGGCCCGGGTGTTCCGGGCCTTGATCGACACCCCCACGTTCGCAGCGCCCACGCGCCCCGGACAGTGGCAGGATTGCCCTTTGCCGCACGGTTCCTGCCAGGAAGGTGTCCGCCATGCCCGACTCCCCCGCCGAACCCGTGGCCGGTCGCACGGTCGGTCCCGCGGTCGGTCGCGGCGCCGGTCGCACGCTCGGGCGCGCCGCCGGACCCGGCACGGTGGCGGTCGCCGTCGTCGACCACGCCGAACTTCCGCTGTGGGACCTCTACGAACTGGGCATGGCCTGCGCGGTGTTCGGCATCCCGCAGCCCGAACTCGCCGACCGCTGGTACGAACTGCGGCTGTGCGCCGAGACGCCGGACGCCCCGGCCCCGCCCCGGGCTGTCGGCGGCTTCGGGTTCTCCCTGCGCGCCGAGTACGGGTGGGAGGCGCTCGCCGAGGCGGACACGGTGGTCGTCACGTCCGTCCCGGACGCCTGTGTGAGCGGCGAGCGCGAGGTGCCGCCCGCGCTGCTGGCCGAACTCCGGCGTGCCGCCCGGGCCGGAGCACGGATGGTCTCGTTGTGCACCGGCGCCTTCGCCCTCGCCGCCGCCGGGCTGCTGGACGGCCGCCGGGCCACCGCCCACTGGTCGCACACCGCCGACCTGGCCCGCCGGTACCCGGCCGTCACCGTGGACGACGGGGTGCTCTACGTCGACGACGGCGACGTGCTCACCAGCGCCGGCGTCGCCGCCGGCCTGGACCTCTGCCTCCACATCGTCCGGCGCGACCTCGGGGCGCACGTGGCCAACCGGTTGGCGCGCAAACTCGTCGTGCCCGCCCACCGACCCGGCGGGCAGGCCCAGTTCGTCGACCTCGCCGTGCCGGTGGCGGACGACGAGAGCCTCGCCCCGGTCCTCGCCTGGGCCACCGAGAACCTCGACCGCGCCCTCACCATCGGCGAGTTGGCGCGGCGGGCCAGGATGAGCCCGCGCACCTTCTTCCGCCGCCTGCAGGCCGCCACCGGCACGACGCCGCTCCAGTGGCTGCTCAACCAGCGCCTCGCCCGCGCCCAAACCCTCCTGGAGGCCACCGACCTGCCGGTGGAGCAGATCGGGGAGAGGAGCGGTCTGGGCAGCGCCGCCAACCTGCGCCGCCACTTCACCGCCCGCGTCGGCGTCACCCCCACCGACTACCGCCGCGCCTTCCGCTCACCGGCCGCCCCCGCCGCGCCGGCCACCGCAGCCGTCCCGCCCCTTGCCGCCGTCCCGGCCGTGTCGGCCGTGTCGGCCTGACCGGGCCGCGGCCCTGCACCCCGGACCCGCGGGCGCGGCCTGGGCGGCGGGGACGTCAGTGGTGCCAGGCCCGTCCTCCGGTGTTGCGGATGACCCGCTGCAGGACCTTCAGCGTGGTCAGGTACTCCTCGTCGGAGATGTCCGCGTGGCGCTCGGCCCACAGCTCGTCCTGGAGGGCGGCCGCCTTGTCGTAGAACGCCCGTCCCTCGGGGGTCAGGTCGAGCCGTCCCCCGGCGGACTCGGTGACCCAGCCGCGGGCGACGGTGGCGTCGATGTCGGCGTCGAGGGCCTCCTGGCCGGTGTCGAGGTAGTCGCGCAGGACGGCGGAGACGTCGTCGCGGGTCCTCGGCTCCTCGGCACGGGCGAGCTGGGCGAGCACCCACCACTGCGGCTGTGTGGTGCCGAGTTCGGCCAGCGCGCCGCGGGTGCGGGTGACGACGGCCTTGTAGGCCGCCCAACTCCAGTAGCCGATCGGCTGCTTGATCAGTTCGGTGTCGCTGTGCGAGTACTCCACGGCCGGTCCCGCCCCTTCTCGTCGATCACTTCGGCGCCACCGACCCTAGAAGCTGAAGTCGACTTCAGGTCAAGCGGGGAGAACGCGACCGCCTCTACCGTGGACCCATGATCGATCGCGCCTCGCTGCCGTCCGAGCTCCACCCGCTGTTCCCCGGCGCCGCCGCCGGGCAGTACACCCTGTCCACTCCTCTGCCGCCGGGGCGCCTGATCGTCCCGGCCGAGGCCGCGGCGGAGACCGGGAGCGGCACCGGGAGCGACGCCCGGAGCGGCTCAGGGAGCGCCGCCGCCGGGGGCGAGGCCGGCGGCGGCGCCCCGGTGATGTGGCTGAGTGACGGGCCGGCACCCGCGGGGCTGTGGCAGGAGCTGCAGCGCGAGCACCCGCGGTCGGGCCTGTGGCCGCTGCTGCTGACGCGCCGGGTCACCGACCCGCGGTTCCGGCCCTGGGCCACCGGGGAGCTTCACCCGGCCCGGGCGTCCTCGCCCGCCTCCCACGACCCCTGGGCCCTGCTGCGCGGCTGGTGGAACTCCCCCGCCGTGGGCCGCCCGGACGACCCCGGGCAGGCGAAGGAGCGCGACATCATGCTGGAGCCGTTCGGCGTCGACTGGCCGGGCCCGGCCCCCTCCCCTGCTGCGGCGCCGGACGACGATCCGGACGCCGCCGCGGCCGAGGTGGCGCACTGGCTGCTGCACCACGACCCCGGGCTGCGGATCGGGCTGGTGCGCGCGGACAGCGGCGCCGAGGCGCTGGCCGTCTGCGGCTGGAGCGTCGCCGGCCGTCGCGACCCCGGTGAGCTCGCCGCCGTCGTGCTGAGCTGGGAGCGCAGGTTCGGCGCCCGGGTGGTCGAAGTGGGCCCCGACGGGCTGCGGTTGAGCACCACGGTGCGCCAGGACGACCCGGACGACCTGGACGGGGTGCTTCCGATCGCGGCCGAACACGTCGCGTTCTGCCCCGACAACGTCTTCAAGGGCACCGAGAGCCTGATCGACTACGCGCAGGAGCTCGTCCTGGAGAAGTGCTGGTCGTTCTGGTGGCACTGACCGCGCCCGCGCGAGGTACGGGCGAGGGGGCGCACCGTCGGTGCGCGGCCGTCCCAGCGACGGGCCGGCCGTCCCAGCGACGGGCCGGCCGAACGGTGGCGGGCCGGCCGAACGGCGGCGGCCCCGACGAACGGTGGCGGGCCCGACGAACGGTGGCGGCGCGCAGTGTCCGGGGGGTGACCGCGCGCCGCCGACCCGCCCGCGCCCACCGTCTACCCCGGTTGTCCCGGCCCATGCCGCGGGCTCAGGTCCGTTTGTTAGGTTGGCCGTTGTGACTCCGGAAGAGATGGTCCGCCTCGGCGTCGAGCGCGACAAGCAGGGTGACGGTGCGGAAGCGGAGCGGCTCTTCGCCGCGGCCGCCGAAGCGGGGAACGCCGACGCGATGAACCACTACGGCGTCCTGCTCGGCAAGCGGGACGACTGGGCCGGGGCCGAGGAGTGGTACCGCAGGGCCGCCGCCACCGGGAACGCGTTGGGCGCCTACAACGTCGCGTTCGCGCTGGTGCGGCGCGGAGAGGACGCCGAAGCCGAGGGCTGGTACCGGCGGGCGGTCGAGGGTGGTGACGAGGAGGCCGTGGTGGGCCTCGCGCTGGCCCTTCAGCGGCTGGGCCGGCCCGACGAGGCCGAGGGCCTCCACCACCGGGCGGCCCGGCGCGGGCACGTGGTCGCGATGAACCACTACGGCCGGGCGATGGAGCGCCAGGGCGATCCCGCCCGGGCGCAGGAGTGGTACCGCAAGGCCGCCGACGCGGGCAGCGTCGACGCCATGTTCAACCTCGGCTTCCTGCTGCGGGCCCAGGACGACCTGGCGCAGGCGCTGCGGTGGTTCCGCGCGGCCGCCGACACGGGTGACCGGCAGGCGCGGTTCGAGCTCGCCTGCACGCTGGAGACGCTGGAGCGGTTCGACGAGGCCGAGGCCCTGTTCGGCGAGCTCACCGAGGACGGGTACGACCAGGCGCCGCAGCGGCTGGCGCGGCTGCGGGAGCGACGCGCACCCCGGGCCGCCCCCGCCGCAGCGGTGCCCGAGCCGGCCCCGGCCACGGCCCCGGCACCGGCACCGGCACCGATCGGCACGGTGTACCTCCTCCACACCGGCGCCGCGCCCGCCCGGGAGGAGATCGAGCGGCTGATGAACCAGGTGGTGCGCGACGCCGGCGTCGAACTGGCGGCCACGGCCCGGCTGACCGTCACGGGCGGGGTCCACGAGCCCACCGAGGAGATCGGCCGGGCCGTCGTCGCCCGGTACGAGGGCGAGGGCGCGGTGCCGCCCGGATCGACCGAACGGGCGATCGTGCGGAGGTATCCGGTCGCGGGGGCGCACCGGCTGGTGATCCTCATACCCGGTGCCGCGCCCGGGGCCTGAGCGCGCGGCAGTGCCGGTGCCCTCCGGCCGCCACCGGTGTGACGCGGCGCCGTGCGCCGTGTGGGCGCGGGCGGGGCCGGGAAATCTCGTGCGATGAACTCAGACATCACCGTGCAGGTCGACGGGGTCCCGCGCCGGCTGACCGTCGACACGCGCACGACGCTGCTGGACGCCCTGCGGGAACGGCTCGGGGTGACGAGTCCCAAGAAGGGCTGCGATCACGGGCAGTGCGGCGCGTGCACGGTGCTCTCCGGCGGGCGGCGGGTGCTGAGCTGCCTCGTGCTCGCGGTCACCCAGGACGGCGCCGAGGTCGTCACCGCCGAGGGCCTCGCCGCCCGGGCGGCCACCACCGACGGACGGCACGACACCGACGCACGGACCGCCACCGATGCACGGACCGCCGAGGAGCGGCACGCCGACGGCGCCCTGCATCCGGTGCAGCGGGCTTTCATCGACTGCGACGCGCTCCAGTGCGGCTACTGCACCCCGGGGCAGGTGGTCTCCGCGGTCGGGGCGCTGGAGGAGTTCGCGAGGGGCTGGCCGAGCGCCGTCACCGAGGGCCCGGGGGCGCCGCGGCTGGACCGCGCCGAGGTGGCCGAGCGGATGAGCGGCAACCTGTGCCGCTGCGGGGCCTACGTCAACATCGTGACCGCCATCCAGCAGGCCGCCGGCACGGGGCCCACCGGCACGAGTACGGCCGGCACGGAGCCGGCCGGAACGGCGAGCGCGGGGGCGGCCCGGTGAAGCCGTTCGACTACCGCAGCCCCGCCGACGCCGCGGACGCCGTGCGCAGCGTCGCCGGGAACCCGGGTGCGGTGTTCCTGGCCGGGGGCACGAACCTGGTGGACCACCTCAAGCTGGGGGTCGTCGAACCGGACCTGGTCGTCGGCGTCGCCGCCCTCCTGCCCGGTGAGGTGGAGGAGCTCGGCGGGGGCGCCCTGCGGATCGGCGCGGGTGTCAGCAACAGCGAGCTCGCCGCGCACCCGCGGGTGCGCGAGTGGTTCCCGGTGCTGTCGCAGGCGCTGTTGTCGGGTGCGTCGGGGCAGTTGCGCAACATGGCCACCGTCGGCGGCAATCCGCTGCAGCGCACCCGCTGCGTCTACTTCCAGGACGTCACGACGCCGTGCAACAAGCGGCGGCCGGGCTCGGGCTGTTCGGCGGTCGGGGGGTGGACGCGCCACCACGCGATCCTCGGCGCCTCCGAGCACTGCATCGCCGTGCACCCGTCCGACATGGCCGTGGCGATGGCCGCGCTCGAGGCGCAGGTGCGGGTGCTCGGGCCGGACGGCGAGCGCGTGGTGCCCTTCGTGGACCTGCACCGGCTGCCCGGCGATGCTCCCGAGCGCGACACGGTGCTCGGGCACGGCGAGCTGGTCACCGCGATCGACCTGCCGGCGCTGCCGCTCGCGCGCCGCTCGGCCTACCGCAAGGTGCGCGACCGCGCCTCCTACGCGTTCGCCCTGGTCAGCGTGGCCGCTGCGGTGGAGGTCGAGGACGGTGTGATCACGGACGCGCGGGTCGCGTTCGGTGGTGTCGCGCACGCGCCCTGGCGCGCGTACCGGGCCGAGGAGGCGCTGCGGGGCGCCCCGGCGTCGGAGGCGAGCTACCGGGCCGCCGCGGACGCCGAACTCGCCGACGCCCGGCCGGCCGCGGGGCTGGACGGCGGCAACGCGTTCAAGATCCCGCTGCTGCGCCGCACCCTTGCCGCCGTCCTGCGCGGCCTGGCCGGAGAGGACGCCCGATGACGTTGCCGCGCGAACCGGAGGCCGTCGGCCTCGACCTGCCCCGCCGGGACGGGCCGGTCAAGGTGCTGGGCACCGCCACCTACGCGTACGAGACCGCGTTGGCCGGCGCCGCCTACCTGCACCCCGTCCAGGCCACCGTCGCCCGCGGCCGCGTCACGGAGCTGGACACCGGCGCCGCCGAGGCGCTGGAGGGCGTGGTGGCGGTGCTCACCCACGCCACCGCGGAGCGCCTGGCCTCCACCGGGAACCGGGAGTTGGCGGTCCTGCAGGACGACCGGGTGGCCTTCCGGGGCCAGGTCGTCGCCGTGGTCGTGGCCGACGCTCCCGAGGTGGCGCGGCACGCGGCCGCCCTGGTGCGGGTCGGCTACGCGCAGGAGGAGCACGACGTCGAGCTGCGGGCCGACCGCGAGGACCTGTACGCGCCCGAGAAGGTGAACCCGGACTTCCCCACCGACACCGCCGAGGGCGACGTCGACGCCGCGATGGCGGCCGCGGCGGTGAGCGTCGAGGAGACGTACCGCACCGCGATGTACCACAACAACCCGATGGAGCCGCACGCCACGGTGGCGCTGTGGGAGCCGGCCGGTGACGGCTTCCTGACCCTGTGGGACTCCACCCAGGGCGTCCATTCGACGCGTTCCGCGCTGGCGGCGGTGTTCGGGCTCGAGGAGGCGCGGGTGCGGGTCGTGTGCCCGTACGTCGGTGGCGGGTTCGGGTCCAAGGGGCAGCCGCACGTCAACGTGGTGCTCGCCGCGCTGGCCGCCCGCGCGGTGCCCGGCCGGCCGGTGCGGCTGGCCCTGACCCGGCAGCAGATGTTCTGCCTGGCCGGCTACCGCACGCCGACCATCCAGCGCTGCAGCCTGGGTGCCGACCGGGACGGCACGCTCACCGCCGTCGCCATCGACGTCGTCGAACTGACGTCGCGCATCCAGGAGTTCGCGGAGCAGACCGGGGTGCCGACCCGGATGATGTACGCCTCGCCGAACCGGCGGACCACGCACCGCCTCGCCGCCCTGGACGTGCCGGTGCCGTCCTGGATGCGCGCCCCCGGGGAGTGCCCCGGCATGTTCGGCCCCGAGGTGGCGATGGACGAGCTGGCCGAGCGCCTGGGCCTGGACCCGGTCGAGCTGCGGATCCGCAACGAGCCGGACGTCGAGCCCGGCTCGGGTAAACCCTTCTCCAGCCGCAACCTGGTGGGCTGCCTGCGCGAGGGCGCGGCGCGGTTCGGCTGGGCGCAGCGCGACCCGCGGCCGGGGGTGCGCCGGCGCGGCGACTGGCTGGTGGGCACAGGCGTCGCGGCCTCCACCTACCCGGTCAGCCGCATGTCGAAGTCGACGGCGACGATCCGGCGGGAGGGGGAGCGCTACGTCGCCGAGATCGGCGCCGCCGATCTGGGCACCGGCACCTGGACCACGCTGGCGCAGATCACCGCGGACGCGCTCGGCGTGCCGGTGGCGCGGGTGGCGGTGCGCATCGGCGACACCGACTACCCGGTGGCGTCGGTGGCCGGGGGCTCCTCGGGCATGACGACGTGGGGCTCGGCCGTGGTCGAGGCGGCGCGCGCCTTCCGCGCCCGCTACGGCGACGAGCCGCCGGAGGGGGCCGAGGCGTCCGGCGACGTCGGGCCGGCCGACGAGCGCTTCGCGATGCACGCCTTCGGGGCGCAGTTCGCCGAGGCGCACGTCCACGCGGACACCGGCGAGGTGCGGGTGCGGCGCCTGCTGGGCGTGTTCGCCGCGGGCCGGATCATCAACCCGCGCACGGCGCGCTCGCAGTTCGTCGGCGGGATGACGATGGGGCTGTCCATGGCGCTGCACGAGAGCAGCGTCCTCGACCCCCGCACCGGCCACGTCGTCAACCACGACCTCGCCGACTACCACGTCACGGCCAACGCGGACGTCGAGGGGATCGAGGCGCACTGGCTGCCCGAGCACGACCCGTACGTCAACGCCATGGGGTCCAAGGGCATCGGGGAGATCGGCATCGTCGGCACGGCCGCCGCGGTGTCGAACGCGGTGTGGCACGCCTGCGGTGTGCGGGTGCGGGACCTGCCGATCACGCTGGACAAGGTCCTGCCCGCGCTGGAGCGGCCGTCCGCGGGCGGGTGAGGGAGCGGCACCGGCCGGCGGGAGGGGGGTCGCGGCCGCGGCTGCAGCGGGTGGTCCGCACCCCGGGCGCGGCGGGCCCGGCGGGCGGGCCGCGCGGGTCGGGGTGGCGGCGGCGCGTGGAGTCCGGGGGGTAACCCACGCGCCGCCGAGCCACCCGCGACGGCCGTCTACCCCCGCTTCGCCGGTCCATGCCTGCGGCGGACCACCCGTCACAGGAGCGGCCCCCGGGGTACCGTCAGCCGGGGTACCGCCAGGTGCGCTCGCACGCCGGAGGGCCCGGGCCCGTCGGTTCGACGGGCCCCGCGAGGAACCAGGGAGGCGCGACAGATGGTGGACCGACCCCGTCGGGTCCTGCTCACCGGGGCCGCCGGCCGCATCGGCAGCTGCCTGCGGGAGCTGCTGCCGGCCTACGGCTACCGGCTGCGCTGCTTCGACCGCCTGCCGGTGCCCGGCGAACCGGACGCGATCACCGCCGACCTGCGGGACGCCGAGGCGCTGGCGGCGGCGGTGGACGGCGTCGACGCGGTGGTGCACCTGGCCGGGATCCCGGGCGAGGCGCCGTTCGCCGACATCCTGGCCGCCAACATCGACGGCACCTACCGGCTCTACGACGCCGCTCGGGCGGCGGGCGTGCGGCGGATCGTCTACGCCAGCAGCAACCACGCGGTGGGTTTCACCGAACGGCCCGCCGACGGCGGCACCGTGCCGGTCGACACCCCGCAGCGGCCCGACACCTACTACGGGCTCTCCAAGTGCTTCGGGGAGAACCTCGCCTCGCTGTACGCCGACCGGCACGGGATGGAGACGGTCTCGCTGCGGATCGGCTCCTTCACCGACGAGCCCCGCAGCGTCCGGATGCTCGCCACCTGGCTCAGCCCGGGCGACTGCGCCCGCCTGGTGCACGCCGCGCTCACCGGGCCGGTGAGCGGGCACACCGTCGTCTACGGCATCTCCGCCAACACCCGGGCCTGGTGGGACCTCGCCTCGGCCCGCGCGCTGGGCTACCGGCCGGTGGACGACGCGGAGGCCTTCGCCGCCAAGGTGATCGCCGAGCACGGTGAACCGGCCGCCGACGACCCGGAGTTGCGCTACCTCGGCGGCAGCTTCACCCAGGCCGCCCCCTGACCGGCGCCGCACTCCACCGGTCACCGCCGGCCGCCGACCGCGGGCGGAGGCCCTCACCTACGGCCCGGCCAGACCGGCCGGACACACTGACGGGCCGTCCGACGGCTGCAACCGTCGGACGGCCCGCGGAGCGCACCCGCCCGACACCCGGGCGGGCGCTGCTCCCTGCGGTGTCGTCTCAGCGCCGTCGCCCGACGTAGACGGGCGTCACGAAGGCGATCAGGACCGCTGCCACACCGACCTGCAGCGCGTGCCGTATCCAGTCGATGCCGTCGGTGTGCCGCACGCCCAGGAAGGAGGCCGCGGCGTTGCCGAGGAGGGCCCCCACCAGGCCGATGAGCACGGTCAGCCACAACGGCACGGGCTGGCGTCCCGGCAGTACGAGCTTCGCCAGCAGGCCCACCACCAGGCCCGCGATCACGGCCCACAAGAACGTCACAGTCGTGTCCCCTCTCTGCTTCCTTGCCCGATCAGACGTCCCACCGTCTGCCCCCGTCCCCGGGTCTCATGCTCACCGCACCGGCCGTCCTCGGAACAGGCCGGCCCGCTGCCCCGGCGCGGCCGGGGGCGGGACCGGGAGGCGCCCCGGCGACCGCCCGGGGCGACCGGACGGGCGGCCGGGGTCGCGGGCCGGTGAGCGGCGGGCGCTACGGGGCCATCGGGTCCTGCGGCAGCGCGCCCGGATCGCCGGCCGGTGCCGGGCTGCCGCCGGCGGGGGTGCCTGCGCCGGGGACGGTGGCGGTGCCCTCGCCGGTGCCGGTGCCGGTGCCGGTGAGGGCGTCCCCGGCGGCGCGCACCGGGGTACCCGCGCCGGCCCCGCCGCCGCTGCCGTTGCCGGACAGGCGCGCGGCGAGCAGCCGCTTGCCCATCTCGGCGCCCTTGCGGCTGTCGGCCTGCGCCTTGCGGAACAGTTCCGCCACCTCCTGGTCGCCGTCCCGCTCGGCGTCCTGGACGTAGGTCTCCAGGCGCAGCGCGTTGTTCAGGCACGCCTCGACGTACCAGAGCAGGTTGTAGTCCTTGTCCTTGGTGCCGGTGACGTGACCGGTCTCCTCGTTCATGGTCGCGGTCTCTCCTTCCGCGCCCCGGTGCGCGCCGGTCCCGTCGGCCGGGCGGCAGGGCGCGTCGGCGCGTGTACCCGGGTGGGCAGGGCCAATCCCGCGCCGCCGCGCCGGCCGGCCGGGGTCGGGCGGGGGTACGGCCGGTCGGCGCAGTGCACGCCGGTGAGCCGTGGGCCGGGCCGGAGTGGGTGCCTATCGTGGGCTGGTGACCGATCATCGGGAAGCCGGGACCGCTGTCGCCCGGACGGGCTATCTCCTGGCCGCGTTCGCCTTCGCCGTCTGCATGGCCGGGACCACCCTGCCCACGCCGCTGTACGGGTTGTACCGGGAGCGGATCGGCTTCTCCGAGCTGACGGTGACGGTCGTGTTCGCCGTCTACGCCTTCGGTGTCATCGCGGTGCTGCTGCTGGTCGGCGACGTCTCCGACACGGTGGGGCGCCGGCCCGTCCTGCTGGGCGGGCTGGTCTGCGCGGCCGGCAGCGCGGTGGTCTTCCTGGGCGCGGACAGCGTGCCGCTGCTGTGCCTGGGCCGGTTGCTGTCCGGTCTGTCGGCGGGCCTGTTCACCGGCACCGCGACCGCGTACGTGCTGGAGCTGGCCCCGTCGCGGCGCCGGGGGCGGGCGGGGTTCGTGGCGACCGCCGCGAACATGGGCGGGCTCGGCTGCGGGCCGCTGCTGTCGGGGCTGCTGTCCGAGTACGCGCCGCATCCGCTGGTGCTGCCGTTCGTGGTGCACCTGGGGCTGCTCGCGGTGTCCTTCGCCCTGCTCCTGGTGCTGCCGGAGACCGTGGAGGGGGCCCGCCCGCTGCGCACCGCCCGGCCGCACCTGCCCGAGCTGCCGCCGCAGGTGCGCGGGGTGTTCGTGCCGGCCGGGGTCGCCGCGTTCGCCGGGTTCTCCCTGCTGGGGCTGTTCACCTCGGTGGGGCCGGCCTTCCTGGCGGAGGGTTTGGGCGTCCACGACCGTGCGGTGGTCGGCCTGGTCGTCTTCGCGGCCTTCCTCGCCTCCACCCTGGGCCAGCTCCTCGTGCCGCGGCTGGGGACGGCGCGGGCGGTGCCGCTGGGCTGTTTCGTGCTGATCGCCGGGTTGGCGCTGCTGGCGGGTTCGCTCGCGTGGGCCGTGCTGGCGCTGCTGGTGCTCGCCGCGCTGGTCGGCGGCGCCGGCCAGGGCATGGGGCTGCGCGGGGCGGTGGGCGAGGTCGCCGGGGCCAGTCCCCCCGAGCACCGGGGCGGGGCCCTGTCGGCGCTCTTCGTGGTCGCCTACTTCGGCATCTCGATCCCCGTCATCGGGGTGGGCCTGCTGACCGGGCCGCTCGGCCTGGCCCACGCCGGCCTGGTCTTCACCGCCTGCATGGCCCTGCTCGCCGCCGCCTCCGGCGTCTACCTGCTGCGCCGGGCGGTCGTCGGCGAGGCGGCCGGCGGGCCGTGACCCCCGGGCCGGCCCGGGTGCGGCGCGCGGCCCGGGTGCGGCGCGCGGCCCGGGTGCGACGCGAGGGCGGGGTACGGCGCGCGGCCCGGGTGCGGCGCTCGGGCCGGGTCAGGGCGCCGGGTGGCGCAGGGCCTCGATGAAGCCGGCGGTGGAGGGGCCCGGCAGGGGGCGGCCGTAGGTGTCCGCGACGCGCTGCAGGGAGGTGAGGGTGGTGGTCCAGCCGTGCCGTTCGAGCCAGGTGTGGGTGTCGGGGCCCAGGCCGCCGCGCCACAGGCCGGTGATGTGGGCGAGGGCCGGGTCGGGCGGGGTGGCGGTGATGTCCCGGCCGCGTTCGAGCAGCAGGCGGCTGCCGGGGGCGGCCAGCGCGGTGACGGCGGTGAGCAGGCCGGCCGCCTGCTCGGCGGTGAGGTAGGGCAGCAGCCCTTCGGCGAGCCAGGCGCAGGGGCGCGCGGGGTCGAAACCGGCGGCGACCAGCCGGGCGGGCCAGTGCGGGTCCAGCAGGTCGGCGGGCAGGGAGGTGCGCTCGCTGCGGGGCACGGCGCCGAGCTCGTCGAGGACCTGGTCCTTGAAGGCCAGGACGGGCTCCAGGTCGAGTTCGAACACCCGGGTGCCGGCGGGCCAGTCCAGCCGGTGGGCGCGGGTGTCCAGGCCGGCCGCGAGCAGCACGACCTGGTCCGCGCCGGCGGCCAGGAGGCGGTCGTCGTAGAAGCGGGTGCGCAGGATGCTGTTCGCGACCAGGGCCTTGGCCAGGGCACTGCCCGACCCGGGGGCCGGCGGGGTGCCCGCGGCCTCGAGGAACGCGGCGGCGTACGGGTCGGTGAACAGCGGGTCGGGGCGGGAGCTCTCGCGGGCCCGCACCCGGGCGACGGACAGGGCGGTGCGGGAGACCGGGCTGAGCGGCTGAGGGGTCGTCATGCCCGCAATCTACATCGCCAGCGATACATCGGTGAAGATGTATGCTGCCGGGCATGGACGGCGTGCGACTCCTCAGACTCGGCAGGCGGCTGACCGACCTCGGCCGCGAGATGGTCGGCGATCCGGCCTCCGCGCTCCCCGCCGGGGAGGTCGCCGTGATCTCCGACGTGTTCCGCCACCCCGCGACCACCGTCCAGGAGATCCGGGCGCGGACCGGCTTCGCCCAGAGCCACGTCTCCACGTGCGTGGCCCGGCTGCGCGAGCGGGGCCTGCTCGACGCCGCCGCCGACCCGGCCGACGGGCGGCGCACCCTGCTCACCGCCTCCGAGCGGGCCCGCGAGGCCGTCCTCGCCCGCGCCGCCCGGCCCGCCGAGCCGGTCATCGCGAAGGCCGTCGCGGACCCCGACCGGGCGCGCCGCGTCACCGAACTGCTCGACGAGCTCGCCGGCCTGCTGCTGCCCTGACCGGCCCCGCCCCGGACCGCCACGCGGGCCCCCCGCAGGCCATGCGGGCCCCTCGGTGTCCGAGGGCCGGTCCGGGGACCGGGGCCGCCGGCCGTGTACGAAGGCCGCCCCGGGGTAGCGGAGCGGCATGCTGACACTCGGAGTCGAGGAAGAGTACTTGCTGGTCGACCCCCGCGACGGCACGCCGCTGCCCCGGGCCGCCGAGGTCCTGGCCACCGCCTCGCTGGCGCCGGCGCTGCGCCCCGCCGAGGCGCAGCACGAGCTGCTGCAGGTCCAGGTGGAGAGCGCGACCCCGGTCTGCGAGGACCTGGCGGAGGTGGGCCGGCACCTGACCCGGGTGCGCGCCGGGCTGAGCGCGGCCGCGGCCCAGCACGGCTGCCGGGTGGTGCCGGTCGGTTCGGCCCCGTTCGGGCCGCCCGGGCCGGTGCCGGTCACCGACCACGAGCGCTACCGGCGGGCCCGCCGGCAGGCGCCGGCGCTGGTCGACGACCTGATGCTCAACGGCATGCACGTCCACGTCGGCGTCCACGACGAGGAGGAGCGCGTGGGCGCCCTGGTGCGGTTGCGGCCCTGGCTGCCGGTGCTGATCGCGCTGAGCGCCAATTCGCCGTACTGGCGCGGGGGTGACACCCGTTTCGCCAGCTGGCGCACGGTGCACTTCGACCAGTGGGCGGTCAGCGGGCCGCCGCCCGCCTTCCGCGACGCCGCGGACTACCGGCGGCGGGTGGCGGCGCTGCGGGCCGCCGGGGCGATCGCCGACGCGGGGCAGCTGTACTGGCACGCCCGGCTGTCCGAGCGCTATCCGACCGTGGAGGTGCGGGCGGCGGACGTCCAGCTGACGGTCGCCGACGCGGAGCTGTTCGCCGGCCTGGTCCGGGCCCTGGTGACCACCGCCGTCCTGGAGGAACGGCAGGGGCTCCCGCGCCCGGACACCCCCGAGGAGCTGCTGCGGGCCGCGACCTGGCACGCCGCCCGCACCGGGGTGCACGGGCAGCTGGTCTCCCCCGCCGACGGCACCGCCCGCCCGGCCGCGGCCGTGGTCGAGGAGCTGCGCGCCTACGCCGCGCCCGGCCTGGAGGCGGCCGGGGACACCGGGCGGGTGGCCGGGCTGTGGTGGGGGTTCGAGCGCGAGGGCAACGGCGCGGACCGCCAGCGCCGCTGGTTCCGCGAGCAGGGCTGGGCGGGTCTGGCGGAGCACCTGGCGGGCTCCACCGTGACCCGCACGCCCTGAGTGCTAGGGCCCGTCTTCAAACCCCCGTCGTCCGCCCGAAGGGCGGGCGGGGCGGCGTTGGGGTGCGTGCATCGCAAGGCGGAGGAGGGAGTCCATGCGGAGCATC
>NZ_JBEPAK010000015.1:0-47887 GCF_040298565.1 Kitasatospora sp. NPDC001539
GACCGTCCATGGTCGGCGGGCCAGGGGATCGATGTGGGACCTGTCGACCGCCTGCGCAGTGAGCATCTACAGGTGTCACGCGACACGTCTCACAGCCAGGGAAGTCGGTCGGGCCTGGTTAGTTGCAGCGCGAGCAGGGCTGGAACACCACGATGCGGCCGCTCTGGGCGCCTCCGTAGTACCCGTAGTGGCCGTCGATGGTGGCCCAGAACCCCTCCTGTACCACGTAGGTCCCGTAGTTCTGGGGTCCGTAGTCGTGGAAGAACGCCTCCGAACCGTTCTCGAAACTGGCGGGTGCCCAGGTGTCGCATCCGCCGTCGGCTACCTGCCAGGTCGCGCCCGTGGAGGGGTTCACACCGAGCAGTTGCTGGCACACCAGGATGTTCAGATTGGAGGGACCGTTCGCTTGGACGGTCCCGACCAGGTCGTTGTATCCGTAGCCGCCCACCGACGGAAGGAGGCTGACGCTTCCGGCTTCGGGTGCCCACGCACAGGTGTGGCCGCCGTCGTAAGACCTGCATCCCTTGATTCCGACGGTTGCCACGTCCGCCGAGGCGGGCTGCGCCGCGAGCGCGGTGCTCAGGAACATCAGGACGGTCGCGCTGATGACGGCGACCGCCTTCGACCTCGTCCGCTGAATCTTCATCAGGCCTCTCTCCAGAGAGTACGAGGAACGGGCGAAAGGCCGTTCCGGAATATCAAAGACTTCAGTGGTACCAAGCCGAGCCGGTGCTCTGGCTGCCGTTGGAGATCGCTATCGCAACCGCGTGGACGACGCTGTCGTGGTAGTACGGGTTGGTGTTGCCGCTCCCGCCCGGCCCGAAGGAGATGGTCTGGGAGGTCTGCAGTCCCGTTTGGTCGTTCCGGTCGAAGATGGTCAGCCAGCAGGTGGTCGTATACGAGTCCAGGTGGCCGTAGGCCGAGTTGGCCGACAGGTTCAGATGGCCGATGCAGCCGGGAACCGAGATGCTCACCGAACCGGTCGTGCCTGCGTGGGCGGTTCCCGATATGCCGACAACGCTGATGCCGGCCATCGCGGCTGTGGCGATCATTGCCCCGATACGACGACGCATGGATCCTCCATGATTCCATTGATCTGAGAGCACTGAACGGTGGACAACAGCGACCTCTCGCGGGCTTTCCGCCCCTGTCGTTGTCCGCACATCAGGTTGCCCGTGCACCGGCATGGTGCGGAAGGACGTTGACCGGACGTTTCCCTGACGCTTGGACCGATGCGCAGGCTTCGCCAACCGACCCGAGGGCAAGGAGGCCGCGCGGCCGGCCCCGCGGCGGGCCCGTCACCGTCTCGGGCCCGTCACCGTCTTGGGCCCGCCGCCGCGTACAGCACGGTGCCGGTCGCCAGCAGGGCCCACGCGGTGGCGGCGGATGCCGTCGTGGCGGGGGAGATGATCATCCAGCCGCCGACCTCTCCCGCGAGGCCGGGCGGAACCGGGACGAGGAGGGTGAAGGCGAGCCAGCCGACCGGCAGGGTCCAGGCGAACTGCGCGCCGCACAGCACCGCCCCGAGCGCGGCCAGGCCGGCCAGGCCGGCGCTGTCCCGGACGACGAGCGCGATCGGGGCGAGCCTGGCTCCCGCCGCCTGGACCGCCAGCAGCGCCGCTCCGGCGCCCGCGCCGGCCAGCAGCACGTGTGCCGCCCGGCGGGGCGCCCACCGGATCGCGGCGGTCCGGTCCAGCGCGACGTCCCGGCCGCCGAGCCCGACGGAGGCGGCCGCGACGTTCGCGGTCAGGACCAGGACCGCGACCCCCTCGGCCAGCGGGCCCGCGCCGTCCCGGTTGCAGGCCCACGCCGCCAGCGCGACGAGCGCGACCGCCGCGGCGGAGGTGGGCACCTGCCGTGAACGGGCGTACAGGATCAGCCACCTCATGGCGACACCCACCCCGCCATCGCCGCAAGCTCGTTGTTCCCCGTGCAGGAGAGGGCGGCGGCGTGGAGTTCGGTGATCCGGGAGCGCTGTTCGGCCGGTGGCAGTGCCGTCAGCCGCTGCCAGACGGCGTCGGCGTCCGCCCAGGTGCGCTGCGAGTACGCGTAGGAGTCCGGCCGCTGCAGCGGTACGAACCGGTGGTCGCCCAGGGCCCAGCTCGCGGCGATGCTCTGGACGGGGATGTCGATCTGCCCTCTGCCCTCCCAGGTGGTGCGCGGTGCGCAGTTCGGTGCGAGGCCCTGGGCGACCAGGAGGCGGGTCAGTTCCGCCCCCGTGGCGGGGGCGATCAGCGGGTCGTCGAAGTCGACCAGCACCGCGTCGCCGGTGAGCCGGCGTTCGTCGCCGAGCGCGCGCAGCTGGGTGTCCTCCCGCACCGAGGTCGGCGCCTTGTCGCCCAGGGCGTCGTGCAGCACGCGCAGTGCCTCCTTGCCGCGCTGCGCGAGGTCGGGCAGGCGCGACCGGTGCGCCGCCGTCACGCACACCGGTCCGTCGCAGACCGGGGCGGCGGCGGCCCTGTCGATGACGTAGGTGCCACCCGGGTAGGCCGGCAGGACCGCCAGGGCGAGGGCCGCGCCGGCCAGGGCGGGGGCCACCGCGAGCAGTCGGGCCCGGCGGGTCGCGGCCACCAGCAGTGCGAAACCGGTGGCGAGCAGGCCGAGCAGCCAGAGCGTCTGGCCGAGGTGCACGGAGCCGGCCAGGGTCAGCAGCAGCTCGCGCGGCTCCGCGGTCACCGGGAACAGCAGGGCGAGCCGGTTCGGCGCGCTGCTCGACGGCAGGGCCGTCTCGTTGCTCTGACGCAGCAGGAGGGTCGCCAGCAGGAGGGACAGCGTCAGGGCCGGCGGGGTGAGCACGGAGGGCAGGGCCCGCCCGACGCCCATGCCGAACACGGCCCCCGCGACCAGGGACAGCGCCGCCACCAGCGAGATCGGCAGCCAGCCGGAACCCGTGTAGGCGGTGTCACCGAGGGCCACCTGGACCGCGCCCACGAGGACCAGCAGGCCGAAGCCGGACGCCAGCGCGAGTGCCGTCGCGCCGGCCGGCAGCGCCGCACGGCGCCAGGCCGGCAGCGGCGTGGTCGCCAGCAGTTCGACCGTCCGCGCGCGGGAGTCGCGCAGCCCGTACACCGCTCCCAGGCCCACCACGAGCGGCCACCAGAAGCCCAGCAGGTACCGGGTCCACAGGGCCATCGAGGTCCACTGGGCCGTCCACCCCGCGTCACCCTTCCACCAGATCCCGTCGATCAGCAGCAGGACCGCCAGGCTGCCCGCCAGGACGACGAGGCCGGGCCACGGGGCGGCGGAGCGCTTCAGCTCGATGCGCAGGACACGTCCGTTCACCAGGTGCCTCCCGGCCGTCCGGAGCCCTGGAGCAGCGCCGAGTAGCCGCGCTCCAGCGGGCTGTCGCCCGGGTGGTGGGGGCCGCCCGCCGCGGCGAGGTCGTCCGGCGTGCCCTGGAAGACGAGGCGGCCGTCGGCGACGAGCACCACGTCGGAGCAGGCGGCGGCGACGTCCTCGACCAGGTGGGTGGAGACGACCACACAGGTGTCGCGGCCCAGCTCCTGGAGCAGTTCGCGAAAGCGCAGTCGCTGGGCCGGGTCCAGACCGACCGTCGGCTCGTCCAGCAGCAGCACCGCCGGGTCGTTGACGATGGCCTGGGCGATGCCGGCCCGCCGCACCATGCCGCCGGACAGGGTCCTCATCCGGTGGTCGGCGCGGTCCGCCAGGCCCACCCGTTCCACGGCCCGCTGGACGGCCCCGGGCACGTCCGCCTTCGGGACCTCCTTCAACCAGGCCATGTACTCGACGAACTCACGCACCGTGAAGCGCTTGTAGTAGCCGAACTCCTGCGGGAGGTAGCCGAGCCGGCGGCGCAGGGCACGGTGGTCGCCCGCCCCGCCCACTGCGGTGCCGAGCAGCTCCAGTTCGCCCTCGGTGGGGCGCAGGACGGTGGCCAGCGTCCGGATCAGGGTGGTCTTCCCCGCTCCGTTGGGCCCCAGGAGGCCGTGGGTGCCGGTGCCCAGGGAGAGGTCGAGCCCGTCGACCGCCGGCTTCCTGCGTCCGACGCGTACGCGCAGGCCGCTGGCCCGGATCTCCCAGGCGTAGGTCTTCGGCGCGGTGTCGGCCGCGCTCGTGGTGGGCGTCATGCGGTGGTCCCTTTCGGGGGTCGACGATGGTGTCACAGCGTTGAGTACGCGTCCTTGCGGGCGATCACGGCGCCGGTGCCGAGCGCGATGAGCAGCCCCCACCAGGGCAGCCGGTCCGGCTGCAGGACGAGCCGCAGGGCGAGGGGGACGTGGCCGGTGGCCATCGCGGGCACCGCCACGACGACGCCCCACGCGGCCAGCAGGCCGGTGGCGGCGCGGGTCACGCCGACCACGCTGCCCAGCGCCAGGGCGGTGGAGGTGAAGGCCAGTGAGGGCAGCAGCCACTGCGCGGCCGTCGTCGTTCCGGTCAGCCATCCCCCCAGCAGGAGCGCGGGCAGGACCACCACGAGGACCGCCGTGGTGCGCCTGAGGAGCAGGGGCAGGCCGGCCCGGGCGGTCGAGGCCGTCAGTTCGTGGGCCGGGTCCAGGCCGCGCGACCACGACGCGGCGACCCCGCCCAGCGGCAGCACGGGAGCGATCGCCGACAGGGGAGAGGCCCCGCCGAAGAACGCCGGCGGTGCGACCGCGCCCAGCAGCAGCGCCAGCAGGGTGACGACGACGGTCATGGCCAGCCAGGGGGCCATCGCCGGCGTCAGCCAGGCCGACACCCACCTCGGGCGACGGCGTCGCGAGGGCGCCTGGGCGGCCGCGTCCACCTGCGGGTCCAGACCGGCCCGGACGGTGTCGAGGAGCGCGGCGATTCCGGGCGCCTCGGTGGCCACACCGGCCGCCAGGCGGCTCCGGCACGGCGCGCACGTCTCCAGATGGGCCTCCAGCGCCCACACCGTGTCCGCGGCCATCGTCGCGTCACCGCGTGTGTAGGCGTCGATCAACTGCTTCGACGCGTGTTCCCCGCTCATGCCAGCGCCTTCCGCATCGCGATCCGGGCCCGGCGGGCGCGGGTCTTGACCGTGCCTTCGGGCAGTCCCAGCAGGACGGCGGTCTCCCGTACGGAGAACCCGTCCAGCACCGTGGCCTGCAGGACCTCTCGAAGCTCCGGCGCCAGTCGCCGCAGGGCGTCGCCGACGTCCCCGCCGACGGTCGCGGCCAGTGCCTCGTCCTCCGCCGCGGGCACCACCGCCCGCTCGGCTGCGGCCACCGGCGGCTCGGCGTGGTGGGCGCGGCGCCGGAACGCATCGACCAGGCGGCGCGCCGCGATCGTCCACAGCCACCCCACGGCCGTCCCGCCGACCGCGCTCCCGGCGAACGCGCCGGCCGCGCGCCACACCGCCAGATACGTCTCCTGCATGACCTCGGCGACGATCTGCTCGTCCGCGCAGCGACGGCGCAACCGCACCGCCAGCCACGGCGACGTGCGCCGGTACAACTCGTCGAACGCCCTGCGGTCACCCCTGGCCACCAGCCGGACGAGGCGCTCCTCGTCCAGCTCGTCCAGTGCTCTCCTGCGTGATCTCACACCAGCCAGACGTCAGATGTGGCGTGCAGGTTCTGCGAGTGTCGTGACCTGCGTCACAGTGGCGCGCTCGCGGGGCGATCCGCCCCCGAGCTGCTGCCGCCGGTTCGTCGAGGCGGCAGCGCGGCGCGAGCGGCTGCCCGGCGGGCTGTTGCGCCATGACGCACCATCGGACGTTTGCAGCCCCCTCCCGGCGATGGGGCGCCTTCCCCGTTGCGTTCACCGGACAGCTGCGCCCTCACGGCCTGATTGACCTGGGCGCTGCAGCAGGGCTGCATCCAACGTGCTTCGCCAGTCCGAGCGTTGGCGTCCACTGCTCTTTGCCCCGCCCGCGACGTAAGGCCTCCACCCTCCTTGACTTGCGGCTTGGCGGGTGCGACGGTTTTGCAAATTTCTGGATTTTTGCTCACTGATTCGATCAATCTCGAGCAGAATCACACAGGGAGCTCCCGTGGGACTTCACCGACGGCGGACCGGGCGCACACACGTCCCCCCGGCCGCCCCCCTCGCAGCGACGGCGGCCGGCACCCGGAACCCGCTCGGGGCGTCACCAAGGCGGCGGGCGGCGGTCCTCGCGGTCCTGGCCGTCCTCACCATGACCGCCAGCGCGCTCGCCTCCGGCTGCGCCTCCGCGGCGACCGTGAACCCGGCGCCGCGGACCGTTCCCTCGATCCAGCGGTGGACCGGCGGCACCGGCACACTGACCCTCACCACTGCGAGCCGGATCGTGGTCCGACGCGCCGACGCGAGCGCGCTGTCCGCCGACGCCCGCACCTTCGCCGCCGATCTGGCCGACGAGACCGGGCTGAACCTGCCCGTGGTGACCGGCTCGGCGCCGAGGAGCGGCGACATCTTCGTCGAACTCGACACCACCACCACGCAGGCCGAGGGGTACACAGCGGCGATCGGCGCCGGCGTCACCATCCACGGCCGAACCGCTGCCGGGGTCTTCCACGGCGAGCAGACGATCGAGCAGATCCTCGCGCTGAGCCCCGACCACAGGAGCCTCCCCCTCGGCACCGCCGTCGACTGGCCGACCGTCGCACAGCGGGGCGTCATGATCGACGTCGGCCGGCACTTCTGGTCGGTCGCCGACCTGAAGGCCGAGATCCGGCAGATGAGCTGGTACAAGCTCAACGACTTCCACGTCCACTTCACCGACAACGACGGCTTCCGGCTGCAGTCCACGACCTACCCGAACCTCGCCGACCCCGGCGCCTCGTACAGCCACGCGGACATCGCCGACCTGGTCTCCTACGCGGCCGAGTACCACGTGACGCTGCTGCCGGAGATCGACCTCCCCGCGCACTCCGCGCCGATCCTGGCCGCCGAACCGAGCCTGGCCTGGCAGTGCCCGTCGATGGCCTCCCCGGGGAGCCAGAACAACCAGACGCTGGACATCACCAACCCGGCCGCGCTGACCTACGTCACGAACCTGCTCAAGGAGCTCGTGCCGCTGTTCCCCAACTCTCCGACCTTCCACACCGGCGGCGACGAGTACCCCGACGACACGGCCCAGCAGTCGTGCCCCGAGCTGGTCCGGTACGCCGCGGACAACCACTACCCGAGCACCGACGCCGTGTTCGTGGGCTTCACGAACCAGCTCGACACCGTCGTCAGGGGACTCGGCAAGCGGATGGAGGTCTGGAACTGGTGGGACGCCCTGAACAGCTCCACCGCCGGTCCGAACAAGGACGTCCTCATCGACGACTGGACCGCGGACCCCACTGAGCTCCTCCAGCAGGGCTACGAGGTCGTCCTCAGCTCCCAGAACTGGTACATCACCCCGGGCCTGGGCCTTTACCCCGACGACGCCGCCCTGTACTCCTCCTGGACGCCCTCCACCGCGGCCGGCGTCCACGGCTACGAGGTCTCGCTGTGGGGCGACTACCGGCAGACGATGACCGACGCCGCCTTCGACTCGTACCTGCACCGGCCGCTCGAGCTCCTCGCCGACCGCACCTGGGGCGGACCGCTCACCGCGAGCAGCAACTACACCTTCGAGGACGACGCCGACGCGATCGGCACGCCGCCCGGCGTCCCGCAGTACGCACCGCCGGGCGGCACCCTGCTGGCCGGCACCGCCTACGGCACCTCCCCGGCGTGGGAGAACGGCCCCAACACCTACCAGCACGTCTTCGACGGCGATGTCGGGACCTTCTTCGACTACTCGCAGGCCGACGGCGGCTACGCGGGCCTGGACCTGGGCACGCCCCAGCAGGTCACGAGGATCCGCTTCGTCCCCCGCCCCGGCCAGGAACAGCGCATGGTCGGCGGGCTGTTCCAGGGCTGCACCACCGGTCCCGACAGCGGCTGCGTGACCCTGGCGACCGTGACGGACCGGCCCACCGACGACTGGTTCCAACTGCCGGTCACCGACACCGGCACCTACCGCTGGGTGCGGTACGTCAGCCCGGCCGGTGGATTCGCCAACATCGCCGAGGCCCAGTTCTGGGGCCCGCCAGCGACCGGGACCATCACCGCGGGCACGTCCACCACGGCCGGCGCCGGCTCCGGCCACTCCGCCGACCCGACCGGCGGCTCGACGTCCGCCGCTGCCCGGATGGACCGCTGACAGCTGACGCCGGAGGGGGCGGAAGCTCTGGGGCCGCCGCGGGCTGACCGCACGACGAAGCGCCCCCGCCCCAGGGGCGGCGGTCAGTCCGAGGCGGCCGGGGCGGCGCCGGGGCCGTCGTCCTGGCGGGCGACGGCCGCCGCCCACTGCGGGAACTGCGCCACGGGTACCGCGGACGGGGCGGCGGGAAGGAAC
Organism: Kitasatospora sp. NPDC001539; assembly: GCF_040298565.1. Taxonomy (NCBI): domain Bacteria; kingdom Bacillati; phylum Actinomycetota; class Actinomycetes; order Kitasatosporales; family Streptomycetaceae; genus Kitasatospora; species Kitasatospora sp. NPDC001539. Next base: position 8,273 of record NZ_JBEPAK010000015.1, read on the forward strand.
GCGACGCGGCAGCGCCGGCACAGCCAGGTCGCCCGCCACGTCTCGTGGAGTCGCTGCCACTGGTCGTAGGTCCGCGGCCACTGGGTCGCGGTGTCGTTGCGCCGGCGGCTCCGGTGGTAGGAGTGAGCGATGAAACCGAGCGCCAGCAGGATCGCGGCGGCGAGCAACGCGCCGTAGTGGTAGCCGACCTGGTAGGCGGTGCTGGAGGAGCCGGCGTCACCCCGGAACAGCGTGCCCAGCCCGAGCAGGCCGAAAAGGGCCGCCAGGACGAACAAGGTGATCGCGGCACCGGTCGTACCGCCGGGCTCGGGTGGCATCGACAGCAGTTCCCGAGTCGGCGGATCGAGGGGCCGGTCGGAGTCCAGGAGTGCCTTCCGTACGGCAACGGTCTCGTCCGCCGAGGCGCACGTCGGGCAGGTGATGTTCATCGACAGGTGGCTCCTGAGGTGACGCACGGTCGGCACGGGAATGGTGCTCTCGGGAAGGGGGCGCGGAGCAGGTAGTAGACCACAGCGAACTAACGGGCCGTATGGCCGCCCTGGCCCCGCGGTCAGGAACGGGTGGCGAAGGCGATCTCGTACGGTGTCTGGCCGGCGACGGCGAGCACGTCGTCGAGCAGCGCGCCCCGTGGGACGTCGCAGCCCTCGACAGCGACGACGGACAGCTGGGACGCCGCCGTCGTGGCCCGGTCGAGCCGCTCCTCGGTCAGGCCGTCGGTGAGGATCTCGTAGGCCGCTTCGACACCACCGATCCCTCACCCGTGCGGATCGGCGCCCCACGCGGGGGCGGCCGCGTGAGTCAGCCAGAAGACCTGGTCGGCTTGGGCCGAATCCGCCCACGTGGACCAGAGCGATTTTCCGGCTCCGCTCCGGCGGTCATCCCCTTGCGTAGGCGAAGCGAACGGGCCTCAGCGGGCGCGATTCCTTCTGCAGCCGGGGCGCTAGAGTGCCCTTCGCATCGGGGAAAGGAATGGCATGGCAGAGACGAGTTGGCAGCTCAGGCAGGGAGATCGACTCATTGGCATGTTGACCCTCGATAAGGTCGACATGTTCTGGTCGGACTGCCACTTCGAGCCTGCTGCCGCTTGGGAGGACCTCCGGCCTCTCTTCGCCGCCTCGCGGGATGCATGGGAACGCGGTGACCAAGACGCCGCCTTGGCAGCCGACGAGATGATCTATGCCCAGGGGCTCGTCCTCGACCCTGCCGGGGGTGGCGCCCCCATCACGGACTTCCTGATCCGGATCAACGGGGAGACGGCCCGCTTCCGGCACTGACCGGCTGCCTGGTGGTCACCCCGACCGAAGGCGTGGTCGGCCACGTTGTGTTCGGCAGCCAGAGCTGTTCAGGTCGAGGCGGGCGCCGCCAGTGCGGTCGGCTCCTCGAAGCCGGTCACGGCGTCCCCCTGGGCTATCACGGGTGTGAAGTGGCCGGGTCTGCTCGTGGCCGTCGAGCCGTAGCAGAGTTTCGCCGGGCGTCGGGGGGCCGGGGTGAAGGAGGGCTGCGCCCGATGCGCGTGGATCGAGGTCGTGTTCGTCCGTGAAGTTGGCGATCGTGTTGTTGAGGACGTCTTCCAGGCGCGTGAGCGGTTTGATCCTGAAGTGCTCCGGTGCCGGGCGGGTGGTGCGCACGCGCACCTGGTAGGTGCGGTGGTGGGCGTAGTCCAGGCTGGTGTCGGTCAGGTAGCCGTCGGTTCGTTCGCGGCCGAGTAGAACCTCCCAGCCGGGTTCGGGACGGGCCAACGCCGCGACCGGGCGGGCGAAATTCCCGCAGTGTCTCCTCGCGGGTGGGGATGGCGGGCTCGGGTCGGCCTGCTCCCGGCGGATTGCGGAACACGGTGCTGTCCTTCCCCGCATGGGGCTTGTTCTGGCGGGGTGTCAGTACGAGCCCCACGCCTGTGGCGGTTTGCCGGATCAGAAGATGCCGTAGTGGACGATCACCGCGCCCCGGGCCGGGTAGCAGCTCGAACCGTCGTCGAGAGTGGCGTAGCTGGTGTTCTCGACCCAGGCCATGCGGGTGGACGCCCCTGTGCGACCGGCGTCCGGCAGGGTTGGGGCCGTGGCGCGCCCGGCGGGCGCCGGTGGGGTCGGGGTGTCGGTGGAGGAGAAAAACAAGCAGGCGTGATTGCTTTTTTCTGTGGCCGGTGCCACGCTGCTGCCCGGCGGGGCTTGTCCGGAGTGTCGCCAACCCACCGGCAGGGGAGGCGCATTGGCGCGCGCACGCTCGGTACTGCGGATCGGCAACGCTTCGGGGTTCTACGGGGACCGCTTCTCGGCGGTGCGGGAGATGCTCACGGACGGGCCGCTGGACGTGCTCACCGGGGACTACCTCGCCGAGCTGACGATGCTGATCCTGGCGCGGGACCGGCTGAAGGATCCGTCCCTCGGGTACGCCCGGACGTTCCTGCGGCAGATGGAGGAGTGCCTCGGCCTGGCGCGCGAGCGGGGCGTGCGGATCGTGGTGAACGCGGGCGGCCTCAATCCCGCCCGACTTGCCGCCGAACTGCGGGAGTTGGCGCAGCGCCTGGGCGTGCGGACGGCCGTGGCGCATGTCGAGGGGGACGATCTGCTGCCCCGCCGCGCGGAACTCGGGCTTCCGGAGGGTGCGCTGGCCGCCAACGCCTACCTGGGCGGCTTCGGCATCGCCGCCTGTCTGGCCGGGGGCGCGGACGTGGTGGTCACCGGGCGGGTGACCGACGCCGCGCTGGTCGTCGGGCCCGGGATCGCCCACTTCGGGTGGTCGGCCACCGATCTCGACGCCCTCGCCGGGGCCGTGGTGGCCGGGCACGTCCTGGAGTGCGGGGCGCAGGCGACCGGCGGCAACTACGCCTTCTTCCGCGAACACGACGTGACCCGCCCCGGCTTCCCGCTCGCCGAACTTCACGCCGACGGCTCCAGCGTGATCACCAAGCACCCCGGGACCGGCGGCGCCGTCACCGTCGAGACCGTCACCGCCCAACTGCTCTACGAGACCGACGGACCGCACTACCAGGGCCCGGACGTCACCGCCCGACTGGACACCGTCCGGCTGACCGGGGACGGCCCGGACCGGGTGCGGATCGACGGCGTGCGCGGCGAGGCCCCGCCGCCCACCCTGAAGGTCGGCGTCAACCGCCTCGGCGGCCACCGCAACGAGGTGGTCTTCGTGCTGACCGGCCTGGACATCGAGGCCAAGGCCGACCTGGTGCAACGGCAGTTCGACGCCGCCCTGCCGCCGGGCGCCCGCCCGGCCGAACTGCGCTGGACCCTCGCCCGCACCGACCGCGCTGACGCCGCGACCGAGGAGACCGCCTCCGCCCTGCTGCGGCTCACCGCCCGGGACGCCGACCCGGCCAAGGTCGGGCGCGAACTCGGCCGGGTGGCCGTCGAACTGGGGCTCGCCGGATATCCGGGCTTCCACCTCACCGCCCCGCCCGGCCCGGGCGCGCCGTACGGGGTGTTCACGGCGGCGTACGTCGACGCCAAGGCCGTCGAGCACACCGCCGTCCTGCCGGACGGGCGCCGGATCGCCGTCCCGCCCGGGCCGGCCACCTCCCGGCCGGCCCCGGTCGAAGCGGAGACGCCCGAGCCGCCGCCACCCGGCCCGACCCGCCGGGCACCGCTCGGCCTGGTGGCCGGTGCCCGCAGCGGTGACAAGGGCGGGGACGCCAACATCGGCGTCTGGGCCCGCACCGAGCCCGGCTGGCGCTGGCTCGCCCACACCCTCACCGTCGACCTGCTGCGCGAACTCCTCCCGGAGACCGCCGGGTTGCCCGTCACCCGGCACCTGCTGCCGAACCTCCGGGCGGTCAACTTCACCGTCACCGGTCTGCTCGGCGAGGGCGTCGCCGCCCAGCACCGCTTCGACCCGCAGGCCAAGGCCCTCGGGGAATGGCTGCGCTCCCGCCACGTCGAGGTCCCGGCCGCCCTCCTCGACGGCCCGGCCGCCCTCCTCGACGGCCCGGCCGCGCGCCAGGACGACCGGGCCGCCGTTCTCGCCGAACCGGCCGACCGCGACGAGAACACCGACCGCCCCGACCGCCGGCCCGCCCGCCCCGACAGCCCGGAGGCCCCGCTGTGACCGTCCTGACCACCCGCGTCGACCCGGCCGGCCCGGAGTACGCCGAGCACCGCGCCGCGATGCTCGCCAAGCTCGCCGAGCTCGACGCCGAGCACGCCAAGGCGCTGGCCGGCGGCGGCCCGAGCTACGTGGAGCGACACCGCGGGCGCGGCAAGCTGCTGGCCCGCGAGCGGATCGAGCTGCTGGTCGACCCGGACTCGCCGTTCCTCGAGCTGTCCCCGCTGGCCGCCTGGGGGAGCGACCACCCGGTGGGCGCGGCGCTCGTCACCGGCATCGGCGTGGTCAAGGGCGTCGAGTGCGTGATCACCGCCAACGACCCGACGGTGCGCGGCGGCGCCAGCAACCCGTGGACCCTCCGCAAGGCGCTGCGGGCCGACGAGATCGCGCTGCGCAACCGCCTCCCGCTGGTCAACCTGGTCGAGTCCGGCGGTGCCGACCTGCCCAGCCAGAAGGAGATCTTCATCCCGGGCGGTGCCCTCTTCCGCGACCTCACCCGGCTCTCCGCCGCCCGGATCCCCACCGTGGCCGTGGTGTTCGGCAACTCGACGGCCGGCGGCGCCTACGTGCCGGGGATGTCCGACCACACCGTGCTGGTCAAGGAGCGCGCCAAGGTGTTCCTCGGCGGCCCGCCGCTGGTGAAGATGGCCACCGGGGAGGAGGCCGACGACGAGTCGCTGGGCGGCGCCGAGATGCACGCCCGGGTCTCCGGACTGGCCGACCACTTCGCGGTGGACGAGGTGGACGCGCTGCGGATCGCCCGCCGGATCGTCGCCCGGCTGAACCACCGCAAGCCGGGGCCGGACCCGGACCGGTCCGCCGAGCCGCCGCGGTACGACGAGGAGGAGCTGCTCGGCATCGTCCCCGGCGACCTCAAGGTGCCCTTCGACCCGCGCGAGGTGATCGCCCGGATCGTCGACGGCTCCGACTTCGACGAGTTCAAGCCGCTCTACGGCACCAGCCTGGCCACCGGCTGGGCCCGGCTGCACGGCTACCCGGTCGGCGTCCTGGCCAACGCCCAGGGCGTGCTGTTCAGCGCGGAGTCCCAGAAGGCCGCCCAGTTCATCCAGTTGGCGAACCAGCGGGACGTCCCGCTGCTGTTCCTGCACAACACCACCGGCTACATGGTCGGCAAGGACTACGAGCAGGGCGGCATCATCAAGCACGGTGCGATGATGATCAACGCGGTCGCCAACTCCACGGTGCCGCACCTGTCCGTGCTGATGGGCGCCTCCTACGGAGCCGGCCACTACGGCATGTGCGGCCGGGCGTACGAGCCGCGGTTCCTGTTCTCCTGGCCGAGCGCCAAGTCCGCCGTGATGGGCCCGCAGCAGCTCGCCGGGGTGCTGTCGATCGTCGCCCGGCAGTCGGCCGCGGCGAAGGGCCGGCCGTACGACGAGGACGCGGACGCGGCGGTCCGGGCGATGGTCGAGCAGCAGATCGAGGCCGAGTCGCTGCCGGTGTTCCTGTCCGGCCGGCTCTACGACGACGGCGTGATCGATCCGCGCGACACCCGCACGGTGCTCGGGCTGTGCCTGTCCGCGATCCACAACGCGCCGGTCGAGGGCGCGCGCGGCTACGGCGTCTTCCGGATGTGAGAGGGCTACCCACCATGACTTCCAGGACTCCGATCACCAATCTGCTGGTCGCCAACCGGGGGGAGATCGCCCGCCGGGTGTTCCGGACCTGCCGGGAGCTCGGCATCGCGACCACCGCCGTCCACTCCGACCCGGACGCCACCGCCCCGCACGTGCGGGAGGCCGACGCCGCCGTCCGGCTGCCGGGCGCCGCGCCCGCGGACACCTACCTGCGCGGGGAGCTGGTCGTGCGCGCCGCGCTGGCCGCGGGCGCCGACGCCGTGCACCCCGGCTACGGGTTCCTCTCCGAGGACGCCGGGTTCGCACAGGCCGTCCTGGACGCGGGCCTGGTGTGGGTCGGGCCGCCGCCGGCCGCGATCGCCGCGATGGGCTCCAAGACCGCGGCCAAGCGCCTGATGGCCGAGGCGGGGGTGCCCGTCCTGGGGGCGTTGGCCGAGCCGACCGAGGCCGACCTGCCGCTGCTGGTCAAGGCCGCGGCGGGCGGCGGCGGCCGCGGGATGCGGGTGGTGCGCCGACTGGCGGACCTGCCGGCCGAGTTGGCGGCGGCCCGGGCCGAGGCGGCGAAGGCCTTCGGCTCGGACGAGGTGTTCTGCGAGCGCTACCTGCCCACCGGCCGGCACGTCGAGGTCCAGCTGCTGGCCGACGCGCACGGTACCGTCTGGGCGGTCGGCGACCGCGACTGCTCGCTCCAGCGGCGGCACCAGAAGGTGGTCGAGGAGGCGCCGGCCCCGGGTCTGCCGGCGGACCTGCGGGCCGGGCTGCACGCGGCGGCGGTGAGCGCGGCCCGGGCGATCGGCTACGTCGGTGCCGGCACGGCCGAGTTCCTGCTCGGCGAGGACGAGCGGTTCCACTTCCTGGAGATGAACACCCGCCTCCAGGTCGAGCACCCCGTCACCGAGGCGGTCACCGGGCTCGACCTGGTGGCGCTCCAACTCGCCGTCGCCGAGGGGCGGAAGCTGCCCGGACCCACCCCGCCGCCGACCACCGGCCACGCCATCGAGGCCCGGCTGTACGCGGAGGACCCGGCCAAGGACTGGCAGCCCGCGACCGGCACCCTGCACCGATTCGAACTCACCTCCGCACACCAGGAGTTCGCGGGCGCCGGGCTCCGGCTGGACTCCGGCGTGGAGTCCGGCAGCGAGGTCACCCCGCACTACGACGCGATGCTGGCCAAGGTGATCGCCTGGGCGCCCACCCGGGCCGCCGCCGCCCGCCGGCTGGCCGACGCGCTCGCCCGTGCCAGGATCCACGGCCCTTCCACCAACCGGGAGTTGCTGGTCCGCGCGGTGCGGCACCCGGCCTTCCTGGCCGAGCGGCTGCACACCGGCTTCCTCGCCGAACACGCGCGGGAGCTGACCGCACCGGACACCAAGGGCGCCGAACTCGCCGCCCTGGCCGCCGCCCTCGCCGACGCCGCCGCCCGCTCCACCGCCCTGCCCTCCGGCTGGCGCAACCTGCCCTCCCAGCCCCAGGTGAAGCGCTACCGGACGGCCGACGGAAGGGAGTTGGAGGTGCGCTACCGCCGTACCCGGACCGGCCTGCTGGCCGAGGACCACCCGGACGTCGAACTCGTCGAGGCCGGCGCCGACCAGGTGGTGCTGCGCGAGGGCGGCGTGCGGCGCTCCTACCGCGTCGCCCGCTACGACGACCGGGCCGGCCGGGTGTACGTCGACACCCCGGTGGGCGGCACCGTGCTCACCGCCCTGCCGCGCTTCCCCGACCCGACCGTCCGCAGCGACCCCGGCGCCCTGCTCGCCCCGATGCCCGGCACGGTGCTGCGCACCAGCGCCGCCGTCGGGGACGCCGTCACCGCCGGGCAGCCGCTGCTGGTGCTGGAGGCGATGAAGATGGAGCACCGCGTCACCGCCCCCGCCGACGGAGTGCTCGTCGAACTGCTCGCCGCCCCCGGCCGGCAGGTCGAACTCGGCACCCTGCTCGCCGTCGTCCGGCCCACCGAAGCGCAGACCGTCCAAGAGGCCTGAGGAAGGACCCCGCATGTCCGCGATCGGCAGTCAGCTCCTCGAAACACCCGAACGCAAGGCCCTGCGCCGGGCCGTCGGCGACCTCGGCCGCCGCTACGGCTCCGCCTACTACCTCGCCAAGGCCCGGGCCGGCGAGCCCGCCGAGGAACTGTGGTCGGACGCCGGGAAGGCCGGCTACCTCGGCGTCAACCTGCCCGCCGAGTACGGCGGCGGAGGCGGCGGCATCACCGACCTCGCCATCGTGCTGGAGGAACTCGGCACGGCCGGCTGCCCGCTGCTGCTGCTGATCGTCTCCCCGGCGATCTGCGGCACCGTGATAGCCCGCTACGGCACCGAGGAGCAGAAGCGGCGCTGGCTGCCGGGGCTCGCCGACGGCAGCCGCACGATGGCCTTCGGCATCACCGAACCGGACGCCGGCTCCAACTCCCACCGGATCTCCACCGTCGCGCGCCGGGACGGCGGGGACTGGCTGCTGACCGGCCGCAAGGTGTTCGTCTCCGGCATCGACCACTGCGACGCGGTGCTGTTCGTCGCCCGGACCGAGGACGCGCGCACCGGCACGCTCAAGCCCTGCCTGTTCGTCGTCCCGCGCGACACGCCCGGCTTCGAGTACCGGGCGATCCCGATGGAACTCGTCGCGCCCGAGAAGCAGTTCCAGGTCTTCCTGGACGACGTCCGGCTGCCCGCCGACGCCCTGGTGGGCGACGAGAACGCCGGGCTGCTCCAGCTGTTCGCGGGCCTCAACCCCGAGCGGATCCTCACCGCCGCCTTCTCCCTCGGCCTGGCCCGCCAGGCCCTCGGCAAGGCCGTCGAGTACGCCAGGACCCGCACCGTCTGGTCCACCCCGATCGGCGCCCACCAGGGGCTGGCGCACCCGCTCGCCCAGTGCGCGGTGGAGATCGAACTGGCCCGGCTGATGACCCAGAAGGCCGGGCTGCTCTACGACGCGGGCGAGGACGTGGCCGCCGGGGAGGCCGCCAACATGGCCAAGTACGCCGCCGGGGAGGCCGCCGCCCGTACCGTCGACCAGGCGGTGCAGACCCTCGGCGGCAACGGCCTCACCCAGGAGTACGGGCTGGGCGCGCTGCTGGCGGCCACCCGGGTCGGCCGGGTCGCCCCGGTGAGCCGGGAGATGGTGCTCAACTACGTCGCCCAGCACACCCTGGGCCTGCCCAAGTCGTACTGACGGGCCGGGGCGCGGGCGTCGCGGTCCGGGGCGGCCGGCCGGGCGAGCACCGGGGTGCCGGACCGTACCCCGGTACCCCGGTACCCCGGTGCCCCGCCGCGCCGCGCGCCCCGGACCGGTCAGGACTCGGCGTCGCGCCCGGGACGGCGGCGCATCCCGCGGACGGCCAGTCCACCGACGGCGGCGACCAGCGCCACGCCGCCGAGCACCTCGGCGGTGCCGCCGCCGGAGGTGCCCCCGCCACCGGCGGCCACCCCGCCGTGCGGCCCGCCACTGGGGGAGGGGCCGGGCGAGTGGGTGGGGGAGTGGCTGGGGGAGATCGAGGGGCTCGGCGAGGAGGAGGGCGAGGGCGAACCGGAGGGCGAGGGCGACGGGGAGGAGCTGGCGCAGGAAACGTCGAACACCTTCTGCTTCGCGTTGCCGTTCTCGCCCACGAACGTCCATTCGAGCTTGTAGTGCCCGTCCGGAAGGGTCAATACGCCGGTCGAGCCGGTGCCGTTGGTGAGCGTGATCGATCCGGCCAGCACCAGCGCGGTGCCGGTCGGCGGCTGCTGCGAGATGGTCCAGTTGACCTGCTGGACGGTGTCGAAGTTGAAGGCGTCCAGGTAGAACTTGCAGACCTTGGGTTCGTCGCGGGTGTCGTCCACCGGCGTGGTGTCGCTGTGGATCTTGACGTCGCCGTTGTCGCCCGGCGCGGCCAGCGCGGCGGGCGCCCCGCCGAGGACGAGCGCGGCCGCCACCGTCGCTGCGGCGAGCAGGCTGCGCGCGGACGTCGGGGAGGGGGAGGTGGTTCTCACGGGGGTGCTCCAGGATCCGGGGCCGCACCCGGGGACGGGCGGCCGTGGTGCAACACCGTCCGGGCGGGCGCCCTCGGGAGCAACTGTGCCACGCGGCCACCGTGCCCGGTTCCCCACAATGGCCCAGCCACCGCCCCGACTGTCCGTATGCTCCTGAGCGCGCCCCGCACCGACCCGCGTCACCGGTTTTGTTGCCGCATCAACTTCCTTGCTGGAGGCATGCCTTGGTGTTCCGAAGCGAATTCCCGGACGTCCCCGTGATCGACCTGCCGATCCACGAGGCGGTGCTCGGCGCCGCCGCCGAGTACGGCGACCGGCCGGCCCTGATCGACGGCATCACCGGGGAGCAGGTCAGCTACGCGCGGCTCGCCGCCTCCGTCGACCGGGTCGCCGCCGGCCTGGCCGGGGCAGGGGTGCGCAAGGGCGACGTGGTGGCCCTGTTCAGCCCCAACTCGATCGCCTACCCGATGGTCTGCTACGGGGCCACCCGGGCCGGCGCCACCGTCACCACGGTCTCCTCGCTCTCCACCCCCGTGGAACTGGCCGGCCAGCTCCGTGACAGCGGCGCCCGCCGGCTGATCACCGTCTCGGCCTTCCTGCCGACCGCCCGGGCGGCCGCCGAACAGCTCGCCGCCGACGGCCGCCCGCTGGCCGAGACCATCGTGCTGGACGGCGCCGAGGGCCACCGCTCCCTCGCCGACCTGCTGGCCGCCACCGGCCCCGCCCCCGAGCCCGCGATCGACCCGGCCGAGGACGTCGCCGTCCTGCCCTACTCCAGCGGCACCACCGGCCTGCCCAAGGGCGTGATGCTCACCCACCGCTCGATCGCCACCAACCTCGCCCAGACCGACGCGCTCTACCGCCCCGCCGTCGGCGAGCGGGTGCTGGCCGTCCTGCCGTTCTTCCACATCTACGGGCTGGCGGCCCTGCTCAACCAGCCGCTGCGGTGCGGCGCCACCGTCGTCGTGCTGCCCCGCTTCGACCTGGAGCAGTTCTGCCGCGCGATCGAGCAGCACCGGGTGCAGGCCCTGGTGGTGGCCCCGCCGATCGCCCTCGCCCTGGCCAAGCACCCGGCGGTGTCCCGCTTCGACCTCTCCTCCGTCGAGTACCTGCTGTGCGCGGCCGCCCCGCTGGACCCGGAGCTCGCCGCGGCCTGCGCCCGGCGCCTGGGCCTGCCGCACCTGCTCCAGGGCTACGGCATGACCGAGCTGTCGCCCGTCACCCACGTCGTCTCCCCGACCGACCCCGACCCGTCGCCGGGCTCGGTCGGCCGGATGGTCCCGTCCACCGAGCTGCGGGTCACCGCCCTCGACGGCAGCGGCGACGACCTCGGGCCGGGCGAGCACGGCGAGCTGCTGATCCGCGGCCCGCAGGTGATGAAGGGCTACTTCGGGCGCCCCTCCGAGACCGCCGCCGTGATCGACGCCGAGGGCTGGCTGCACACCGGCGACGTCGGCTACGTGGACGGGCGCGGGTACCTGCACATCGTCGACCGGGTGAAGGAGCTGATCAAGTACAAGGGCTACCAGGTCGCCCCCGCCGAGCTGGAGGCCGTACTGCTCGGCCACCCGCAGATCAGCGACGCCGCGGTGATCGGCGTCCCGGACGCCGACGGCACCGAGTGCCCCAAGGCCTTCGTGGTGCGCGCCCCCGGCAGCACCCTGACCGCCGAGGAGGTCACCGGCTACGTCGCCGGGCAGGTCGCCCCCTACAAGAAGGTGCGCGCCGTGGAGTTCGTCGACGCCGTCCCCAAGTCCGCGGCCGGCAAGATCCTGCGCCGCGAACTGCGCGCCCGCGAGGCCGCCCGGGCCGCGGCGACGGCCTGAACGGTGGCCGACCCCGCCGGGCGGAGACCGCGGCCCGTCTGTGAGGATCGACCCGTCGCGCACCGACCGGAACAGGAACCGCCGCCCGCCATGACCAGCCACCCCGTCGCCCGCACCCCCCAGCAGGACCGCAGCCGCGCCACCCGCGCCCGGCTGCTCGCGGCCGCCGTGGACTGCCTGGCCGAACTCGGCTGGCAGGGGTCCACCGTCGCCGTGGTGGCCGAGCGGGCCGGCGTCTCCCGGGGCGCGGCCCAGCACCACTTCCCGACCCGGGAGGACCTCTTCACCGCAGCCGTCGAGTACGTCACGGCCGAGCGGCTGGCAGCCGTCCGCGCCCACGCGGACGGACTGCCGGCCGCCGGGCCCGACCGCACCCGGGCCGTGGTCGACATGATCGTCCGCCTCTACACCGGCCCGGCCTTCCGCGCCGCCCTGCACCTGTGGACCGCCGCCGCCACCGAGGAGGCGCTCCGGGAACGGATCGTCGCCCTGGAGGGCCGGGTCGGCCGGGAGGCCCACCGGGCCGCCGTGGAGTTCCTCGGCGCCGACGAGACCCGCCCCGGCGTGCGCGAATCCGTGCAGGCCACCCTCGACCTCGCCCGCGGCCTCGGCCTGGCCAACCTGCTGACCGACGACAGTGTTCGACGTTCCCGGGTGATCGGGCAGTGGGCGGGCCTTCTGGAGAGTACGCTGCGGCCGGTACGCCCATGACGCCCGTACGACCGGAGCGGCCGGAGACCCCTGACCAAGGGGTCGCCGGGCGGCCGATGTCCGTGCAGTCTGGAGAAGAAACCCGGCCGGCGCCGACCGCGAGGCCCACCCGGCCGGGCACGAGCCGAACCGGGGTGCTGCCTGAATGCACGGACACGAGTGGGACGCGACCGACGCCGCCGGCCTCGCGCCGGGCGGCGCCTCTACGCGCCCGGACGGCCACCGCCTGGTCCCGCTCGCGACGGCCCTGCTCCAGTCCGACGGCCTGATCCTCCACTGGAGCGAGGACGCCGAGGTCCTGCTCGGCTACACCGCCGAGGAGGCCGTGGGCAGCTACGCCGCCCAGCTGCTCACCGAGGAGGCCGACCGCCCGGACGTCCTCGACCTCTTCCGGCGGATCATGAGCGGCACCGGCCGGTCCTTCGTCTTCCCGGTCCGCCACCGCGACGGCCACCGGGTCGAGCTGGAGTTCCGCACCTACCCGATCGCCGGTCCGAACGGCACCCTGCTGCTGCTCGCCACCGCATCCGACACCCGGGCGCTGCACGAGATCGAGGCCGACCTCGCCGTGCTGGACGGCATCTTCGGCCGCTCGCCGATCGGCATGGCCGTGTACGACACCCAGCTGCGCTACGTCCGCATAAACGAGGCGCTCGCCCGGATGAACGGCGTCCCGGCGGCCGCCCACCTCGGCCGCCGGATATCCGCCGTCCTGCCCGGCATCAACACCGTCGAGATCGAACAGACGATGAGACAGGTCCTCAAGAGCGGCAGGCCCGTCGTCGACGCCCGCTCGCACGGCCGCGTCCCCGGCGACCCGAAGCGGGACCGCGCCTGGTCCGCCTCCTACTTCCGGCTGGAGGACTCCACCGGCCGGGTCTTCGGTGTCGCCTCCTCGATCATCGACGTCACCGAGCGCTTCCAGGCCGAGGCCCGGGCCGCCCGGGCCCAGGAACGACTGGCCACCATCGCCGAGGCCACCGCCCGGATCGGCACCACCCTCGACCTCCAGCGCACCGCCGAGGAGCTGATCGAGGCCGTCGTCCCCCGGTTTGCCGACTTCGCCACCGTCGACCTGCTGGAACCCGTCCTGCGCGGCGCCGAACCCACCCCCATCCCCGCGGACGGGGCGGTCACCCTGCGCGCCGTCGCCGTCGGCGAGAGCTACGAGACCGGCCTGGCGCACGCCGTCGACGTCGTCGGCGAGGTCTCCGAGTACGCCCCCGACCGCAGCTACACCCAGTGCCTGCGCAGCGGCCGCCCGCTGGTGCGCGCCCACGTCGACGAGGAGGTGCTGCGCGGACTGGTGTCCAGCGAGGACCGGGTCGCCCCCGGGATGGCGGCGGGCATCCACTCGTACCTGATGGTGCCGATCACCGCCCGGGGCATGGTGCTCGGTGGCTCCGAGTTCATCCGGATGCGCAACTCCGAGCCCTTCACCGACGCCGACGTCGCGCTGGCCGAGGAACTGGTCGCCCGCACCGCACTGGCCCTCGACAACGCCCGGCTCTACCGGCGCGAACGGGAGACCGCGCTCACCCTGCAGCGCAGCCTGCTGCCGCAGGAGATCCACCGCACCCTCGGCCTGGAGATCGCCTACCGCTACCTGCCCAGCAGCGTGGTCAGCGAGGTCGGCGGCGACTGGTTCGACGTGGTGCCGCTGTCCTGCGGGCGGGTCGCCCTGGTGGTCGGCGACGTCATGGGCCACGGCATCCGGGCCGCCGCCACCATGGGCCAGCTGCGCACCGTCGCCCGCACCCTGGCCACCCTGGACATGCCGCCGGAGCAGGTCCTCACCCGACTGGACGAGACCGCCTCCGGAATCGGCGAGGGCCAGTTCGCCACCTGCATCTGCGCCGTCTACGACCCCCTGGAGCGCACCGTCCAGGCCGCCTCGGCCGGGCACCTGCCGCCGGTGTGGGTCGGCGCCGACGGCACCGCCCGCACGGTCGAGGTGCCGCCGGGCGTGCCGCTGGGCGTCGGCGGGGTCGCCTTCGAGTCGATCGAGTTCACCCTCCCCGAGGGCGCCATGCTCGCGCTCTACACCGACGGCCTGGTCGAGCGGCGCGGGCAGGACCTGGACGACGGGATCGACCTGCTGGCCCGCACGCTCGCCCGGACCGGCCGCACGCTGGAGGAGAGCTGCGACGCCGTGCTCGGCGCGCTGGTGACCGACGGCACCGAGGACGACATCGCGATGATCATGGGCCGGGCGCTGCCGCTGCCCGCCGACCGGGTCGCCGAACTCCCGCTCACCGGCGGCGGCAAACTGCCCGGCAAGGCCCGCCGCTTCACCCGCGCCACCCTGGAGGCCTGGGGCCTGAACGCGCTGTCCGACTACGCGGAACTGCTGGTCAGCGAGCTGGTCACGAACGCCCTGCTGCACGCCGAAGCGCCACGCCGGCTGCGGCTGTTCCGCGACCGGGTGCTCACCGTCGAGGTCTCCGACGCCGGCGGGCAGACCCCGCAGCTGCGGCCGTTCGCCGAGCAGGACGAGGGCGGACGCGGGATGTTCCTGGTCAGCGAGCTGGCCCAGCGCTGGGGCACGGCCCCGCCTCTTCCCGGGCCGCTCGCCGCGAGCGGCCCGTCCGAAGAGAGAGCACGCCCATGTCAGACCGCGGACCGGCACCCCACGTGGTGAGGGCGTACGGCGAGATCGACCTCGACACCGCCCCCCGTCTGCGCCGCGACCTGTCCCGCGCGCTGGCCGAGCACCGGGACGTGGTGCTGGACCTGTCCGGCGTGACGTTCATGGACTGCTCGGGCCTGGGCGTCCTCGTCGACGCCCGCAACCAGGCCGACCGGCAGGGTTCGCGTCTGCTCCTGCGCGGTGTCGGCCGCCCCGTGGCCAGGCTCCTCAAGCTCACCGGCCTCACTGGCCACCTGGCCCCCACGCCCTGACGGCACGGCCGGGTGGACCGGCCCTGCCCGACCCGACCCCGTTCCGCGCCGACGGCGCGAAGAGCGAAGGGAGGATCCGCGGTGACGCTCCGTTGGGAGGCGTTCCTGGACCAGGTCCAGGAACGCGGCGAATACGTCACCCCGCAGGAAGCCGAACGGGCGGCACGCGTCGTGCTGGCCCTGCTCGGCGCCCACCTGGTCGGCGAGGTCCGGGCCGAGCTCGCGGCCCGCCTGCCGGAGGCACTCTCCCTGGTCCTGCTCAATCCCCTGCAGGCCGCCGAGCCGCTCAGCCCCGACCGGTTCGTGCGCGCCACCGCGGCCTGGATCGAGGGGGCCACCGAGCGGACCGCCCCCTGGGACATCGGCGCCGTGCTGTCCACGGTCGCCGACGCGGCGGGCGACGAGCTCATGGAACGCGTCCTGCTCCAGCTGCCGCCCGGCTACGACCTGCTCTTCGGCCGGCCCGCCGCCGGCCACCGCCCCTGACCCCAGCCACCCGCCGCAGCGCGCACGCAGCGGCCCGTCCCGGAAGGGCACCACCGATGACCCGGCACCGCCGCCTCCTCCAGCAGGTCCGCACCAACGGCCGGTACCCCACCGACGAGGAAGCCGACCGCGTCCTCACCGCCGTCCTGACCCAGCTCGGCGCCCAGCTCACCGGCGAGGAGCGCTGCGAGCTGGCCGCGGCCCTGCCCCAGCGCTGGCGCGCCGTCTTCACCGGCCAGATCCCGCTGCCGGAGCCGGTCAGCGCCCCCGCCTTCGTCGAGGCGCTCGCCCGGACCCTGGGCACCAGCCTCACCGCCGCCCGCTGGGACGCCTCCTCCGTCCTGACCGCACTCGCCGCCGTGACGGACCAGCACCTCGCGGACCGCATCCTGGCCGGCCTCCCGCGCGGGTACGCCCTGCTGTTCGGCCGGGCCGACCTCAGCGTCGCGGCCTGAGCGCGGCCTCCCAGCACGGCCCGGAGGGGCGGGCGGACGGCCGACCCGGGCTGACCGGCGGACGGCTGCCCCGGGCGGATCGGCGGACGGACGGCTGCTCCGGCGGCTTCAGCGGGCCGCCGGGGCCGGCCGGGAGCCGTGCACCCGGTAGCGCTCCGCGTCCGCCCACCTGACCTCCAGGCCGAAGCCCGGGCGGTCCCGCGCGGGGCGCAGCGCGCCGCCGTCCGGTCGCAGGGTGCCGTCCAGCAGCATGCCCTCCAGCCGGACGTGGTCGTGGAAGTACTCGAGGTGGCGCAGCCGGTCGACCGCGCAGAAGCCGTGGGCGGAGAGGGCGGGGGCGCAGTGCCCGGACAGGTCGATGTCGTGGGCGGCGGCGAGGCCGGCGACTTGGAGGAGGCCGGTGATGCCGCCGCAGCGGGTGACGTCGGCCTGGAGGCAGTCGACCGCGTCGGCCGCCAGCAGCGTGGCGAAGTCCGTCAGGAGGTAGCCGTACTCGCCGGCGGTGATCTCCGGCCGGCCCGCGGTGTGTTGCCGCACGGACCGGAGGCCGTCGGGGTTCAGGGAGCTGACCGGTTCCTCGAACCAGCGGACGTCCCACTCCTCGGCGAACCGCCGCGCCCAGTGCACGGCCTCGGTGCGGGTCAGGGCGCCGTTGGCGTCGGCGAACAGTTCGGTGCCGTCCCCGACGGCGCTGCGGACGGCGCGCAGCCGTTCGGGGTCCTGGTCGGGGTGCCGGGAGGTCTTGAGCTTGACGCGCGGGATGCCCTGGGCGGCCCAGCCGGACAGTTGCTCCGCCAGCCGGGCCAGGGGGTAGTTGGTGAAGCCGCCGCTGCCGTAGACGGGCACCCCCTCGTGGAAGGACGGCAGCAGGTCCACGACCGGGAGGTCCAGCAGCCGCCCCTTGAGGTCCCACAGCGCCAGGTCGACGGCCGAGACGGCCATGGCTCCGACGCCGGGTTGCCCGGCGTTGCGCACGGCCCGGCGCAGCCGGCGCCAGAGCGCGGGCGGGGCGAGCGCGTCGGCGCCGACGGTGACGGGCGCGAGCTGGGACTCGGTGAACACCGCGGTCGAGACGTCGCCGTAGGTGTAGCCGATGCCGGTGCGGCCTCCGCCGTGGGCCTCGACCAGGACCATGGTGGTCGAGTCCCATTCCAGGGTGCCGTCCTGCTCCCTGCCGTCCGGTCCGTCGGTGGGGACGGTGAAGGCGTGCACGGTGAGGCGGTCCACTCGGACGGGTGCGGTCGCCACGGTCATCGCGGTGCTCCTGTGTCGGTGGCCGCCGCAGGCGCGGCCGGGGCGGGCGGTGAACGCCGGGGGGCCTGCCCCGGAGCCACGCCCGTCGTCCCGGCCGTCGGTGGCCGTCGGCGGCCGTGGGCGGCCCGTCGATTCCGTCCGCGCCTGCCCCGGAGCGGCTCCGGCGAAACGGCGCCGGCGGGAGTCGGCCGTTTCGGCCGCGCGGTTGGGGAAACCCGTCAGGGCGTCCGGTGGCCGGGCGGTGCCGCGGCGACCGGATCGTCCCCAGCGCGGCGACCGGAACGAGGAGCGACATGACCCAGACCGTGGTGATCACCGGGGCGAGCGCCGGCATCGGCCGTGCCACGGCCCGGTTGTACGGGCGCCGGGGCGCGAACGTGGCGCTCCTCGCCCGCGGCAGCGCGGGCCTGGAGGCGGCGGCCGAGGAGGTCGAGCGGGCCGGGGGCACCGCGCTGGTCCTGCCGACCGACGTCGCCGACCACCGGGCGGTGTCCGCCGCGGCGAGCCGTGTGGAGGAGCGGTTCGGCGCCATCGACGTGTGGATCAACGTCGCCTTCACCTCCGTGTTCGCCCCCTTCGACGAGATCCGGCCGGAGGAGTTCCGGCGGGTCACCGAGGTGACGTACCTGGGCTTCGTGTACGGCACCATGGCCGCGCTGGAGCGGATGAAGCCGCGCGACCGGGGCACGATCGTCCAGGTCGGTTCCGCCCTGGGCGCGCGCGCCATTCCCCTGCAGTCCGCGTACTGCGGAGCCAAGCACGCCGTCAACGGCTTCACCGAGTCGCTGCGCTGCGAGTTGCTGCACGAGAAGAGCAAGGTCCGCGTCACGGTCGTCCAGATGCCGGCCGCCAACACCCCGCAGTTCTCCTGGGTGCTCTCCCGACTGCCGCGCCACCCCCAGCCGGTGCCACCGATCTACCAACCCGAGCTGTGCGCCCGGGCGGTGGCCTTCGCGGCGGACCACCCGGAGCGCAAGCAGTACTGGGTGGGCGGGAGCACGGCCGCCACCATCCTCGCCCAGAAGGCGGCCGCGCCGCTGCTGGACCGCTACCTCGCCCGGACCGGCTTCGACTCCCAGCAGACCGGCGACACCGTCGGGCCGGGCCGGCCGAACAACCTCTGGCACCCGGTGGACGGCGCCGTCGGCACCGATCACGGGGCGCACGGCGAGTTCGACGGGCGGTCCCACGGGCGCAGCCTCCAGCTCTGGGCCTCGCAGCACGCCGCAGCGGTGACCGCCGTGGCCGGCGGGGCGCTCGCGGCGGGCGCGGCCCTGCTCGCCCGACGGCGCCGCTGACGGCGGCTCGACCCCGGCGGCGTCGGCCGGCCGGCCGGGCTGATCCCGCCCGCTGCCCGATCCTGGAGTGCGGTCGCCCTGGCCCGGGGTGAGGTGGCCCTGGCGTGCGGTCGCCCTGGCCCGGGGTGCGGTCGCCCCGGTCCGGGGCGCGGTCGTCCCGGTTGGCTCCGCCGCCCCCGGGTAGCCGCCGCGTGCGGTCCCCGGCCCGCACGGGCCGCCGCGCCCCCGGGAGGAGTCACCACCATGCCGTCGGACAGCTTCGCCGCCCGTGGGACCTTCGAAGCCATGGGCTCGTCCCACACGCTCTACCGGCTCGACGCGGTGCCCCGCGCCGACCGGCTCCCGTACAGCCTCAAGGTGCTGTTGGAGAACCTGCTGCGCAACGAGGACGGGCACGGCGTCACCGGTGACCAGATCAGTGCGGTCGCCGACTGGGACCCGCGTGCCGAGCCGGCGACCGAGATCCAGTTCACGCCCGCGCGCGTGCTGATGCAGGACTTCACCGGGGTGCCGTGCCTGGTGGACCTGGTCGCGATGCGGGAGGCGATGACCGACCGCGGCGGCGATCCGGCGCTGATCGACACCCGCCGGCCCGTGGAGCTGGTGATCGACCACTCCGTGATCGCCGACCGCTTCGGCTCCCGCGAGGCCTTCGACCGCAACGTGGAGCTCGAGTACGAGCGCAACCGGGAGCGCTACGAGTTCCTGCGGTGGGGGCAGCGCGCACTGCGGAACCTGCGCGTCGTCCCGCCGGGGACGGGCATCTGCCACCAGGTCAACCTGGAGCACCTCGCCCGGGTGGTGTTCGACGAGGACGGGCTGGCCTTCCCCGACACCCTGGTCGGCACCGACTCCCACACGCCGATGGTCAACGGGCTCGGCGTGCTGGGCTGGGGCGTCGGCGGGATCGAGGCGGAGGCCGCGATGCTCGGCCGCCCGGTGAGCATGCTGCTGCCCAAGGTCGTGGGCGTACGGCTGAGCGGAGCGCTCCCGCCGGGCAGCACCGCCACCGACCTGGTCCTGACGATCGCCGAACGGCTCCGCGCCCACGGCGTGGTCGGCTCCTTCGTGGAGTTCCACGGGCCGGGCGTCGGCGAGGTGCCGGTGGCCAACCGGGCCACCATCGGCAACATGAGCCCGGAGTACGGCGCCACCTGCGCCATCTTCCCGATCGACGCGGAGACGCTCGCCTACCTCCGCCTCACCGGCCGCGACGAGCGGCACGTGGCCCTGGTGGAGGCCTACGCCAAGGAGCAGGGGCTGTGGCACGACCCCGGGCACACCGCCGACTACAGCGAGACGCTGGACATCGACCTGTCCGCCGTCGTCCCCTCGATCGCCGGGCCGAAGCGGCCTCAGGACCGCATCGCCCTGGCCGACGCGCCCGCGGCCCTGTTCGCGGCCCTCGGCACGGACGGGAGCCCGGACACCGGCGCCCCGGCCGGAGTCGACGAGGGCGACGAGGAGTCCTTCCCCGCCTCCGACCCCCTGTCGGTGACCGGCGACCACCCCGGCGACCGGCCCGCCCCGCCGCCCCGGTCCGGTGCGGCGCCGCCCCCACCGCCCGGTCCGGTCTCCGCCCCGGCGGGAGGCGGCACCGTCGACCGGATCGGCCACGGCTCGGTGGTCATCGCGGCGATCACCTCCTGCACCAACACCTCCAACCCGCAGGTGATGGTCGCCGCCGGGCTGCTGGCCCGCAAGGCCGTCGAGCGCGGCCTGCGCTCCAAGCCGTGGGTCAAGACCAGCCTCGCGCCGGGCTCCCGGATCGTGATGGACTACCTCGCGCACGCCGGACTCCTGCCGCCGCTGGAGGCACTCGGCTTCGACCTGGTCGGCTACGGGTGCACGACCTGCATCGGCAACTCCGGGCCGCTGATCGAGGAGGTGTCGCGGGCCGTGGCCGCCGACGACCTCACCGTGGTGTCCGTCCTCTCCGGCAACCGGAACTTCGAGGGCCGCATCCACCCCGAGACCAGGCTCAACTACCTGGCCTCGCCCCCGCTCGTGGTCGCCTACGCGCTCGCCGGATCGATGGCCGTCGACCTCACCCGCGACCCGCTCGGCATCGGCGACGACGGCCGGCCCGTTCACCTGCGCGACGTCTGGCCGGACCCGGACGAGATCCAGCAGGTGGTCACCGCCAGTCTGCGGCCGGAGATGTTCACGGCCGGCTACGCCGACCTGTTCACCGGTGACGAGCGCTGGCGCGCCCTGCCCGCGCCCCGCAGCGACCTGTTCACCTGGGACCCCGACTCGACCTACGTACGGTGCCCGCCCTACTTCCAGGAGATGCCCCGGCAGCCCCTGCCGCCCGGCGACCTGACCGGCGCCCGGGTGCTGGCGCTGCTGGGCGACTCGGTCACCACCGACCACATCTCCCCCGCCGGTGCGATCCGGCCCGACTCGCCGGCCGGCGCGTACCTGCAGGCCCACGGGGTCGCGCCGCGGGACTTCAACTCCTACGGCTCGCGGCGCGGCAACCACGAGGTGATGATCCGCGGCACCTTCGCCAACGTCCGCCTGCGCAACCTGCTCGCGCCCGGCACCGAGGGCGGCTCCACCCGCCACCTGCCCGACGGCGAGCAGACCACCATCCACGGGGCGGCCGTGCGGTACGCCGAGGAGGGCGTGCCGCTGCTCGTGATCGCGGGCAAGGAGTACGGCTCCGGATCCTCCCGGGACTGGGCGGCCAAGGGCACCGCGCTGCTCGGCGTCAGGGCCGTGCTGGCGGAGTCCTTCGAGCGCATCCACCGCTCCAACCTCGTCGGCATGGGCGTCCTGCCGCTGCAGTTCCAGCCCGGTCAGAACGCCGGCTCGCTGGGGCTCACCGGCGAGGAGACCTACGCCGTCCGGGGCCTCGCCGAACTGGCCGGGACGGCGGGATCGGCGGGGACGGACGGGGCGGCGGGGTCGGCGGGGACGGACAGGGCGGCAGGGTCGGCGGGGACGGCCAGGACGGCCGAAGTCGAGGCCACCGGGCCGTCCGGCACCATCCGCTTCACCGCCCGCATCCGCCTCGACACCCCGACCGAGGCCGAGTACTACCGGCACGGCGGCATCCTGCCGTACGCCCTCCGGTCCCTCCTGCCCGGCTGACGCCGCCCCTGCCGACCCGAACCCGTACGAGACACGGAGCGCGGCGTGCGACTGCTGCTGACCACGGACACCCACGTCCCCACCCGGGCGCGCGCCCTGCCCGAACCGCTGCTGCGGGCCGTCGAGGAGGCCGAGGTGGTGTTCCACGCCGGCGACTGGGTGGACACCGCCACGCTCGACCTGTTCGAGGCCCGGGCCCGGCGGCTGGTCGCCGTCCACGGCAACAACGACGGGCCGGCGCTGCGGGAGCGGCTGCCCGAGGTGGCCCGTGCGGAGCTGGGGGGTCTGCGCTTCGCCGTCGTGCACGAGACCGGGCCGGCGCGGGGCCGCGAGCAGCGGTGCGAGGAGCGCTTTCCCGACGCGGACGTCCTGGTGTTCGGCCACAGCCACATCCCCTGGGACAGCCGCACCCCGGGCGGCCTACGGCTGCTCAATCCGGGCTCCCCCACCGACCGGCGCCGCCAGCCCTTCGCCACGTACCTGACCGCCGACGCGGAGGGCGGCCGCCTCAGCGACCTGCGCCTGCACCGGCTGCCCCGGCGCACCTGACCCGGCTGCGCGCGGCTGCATGCGGCTGCACGCGGCTGCACGCGGCTGCGGCGCCGGTCGGCCAACGGGGCGTCACCGGGGTCGGGGCGCCGGCCAGTTGCGCAGCAGGGCGTCGAGGGCGTCCAGGATGCGCGCCCAGGTGTCCTCGGTGTCGCGGGGGGTGTGCTGGAATCCTCCGGCCCGTTCCAGGGCGACGTAGCCGTGGAAGGTGCTGCCGAGCAGCCGGACGGCGTCCGTCTCGTCGGGTTCCGCGAGGTCGTAGCCGCGCAGGATGGCACGCGTCATCCGGGAGTGCCGGACGGCGGCGCTGTTGACCGCGGTCTCGTAGTCGAGTTCCAGCTGCGCGGCGGCGTAGCGGCCGGGGTGTTCGCGGGCGTAGTCGCGGTAGGCGTTGGCGAAGGCGGCCAGGGCGTCCTTGCCGGCGCGTCCGGCCAGTGCGGTGGCAACCCGGTCGGCGAGTTCCTCCAGCGCGAGCAGCGCGATCCTGGTCTTGAGGTCCTGGGAGTTCTTGACGTGCGAGTACAGGCTCGCGTCCTTCACCCCGAAGCGTCGTGCCAGCCCCGAGACGGTGACCTTGTCGAAGCCCACCTCGTCGGCCAGCTCCGCTCCCGCCCGGGTGAGTCGTTCCGCGTTCAGCCCCACGCGTGCCATGCGCTTCCCTTCGATCGCCTGGACCCAGTATACGTTTGCCTAGCCCTCCTAGGTTATTTACTATCCACTCTATGAAGCCTTTGACCGAGCACGAGATCCGCTCCGCCTTCGTCAACTGCAGCAAGGGCGAGGCCAAGCGCCTGCACGTTCCCCGCGACCTGGCCGAACAGCCCTGGGAGGACCTGGACTTCCTCGGCTGGCGCGACCCGCAGGCACCCGACCGCGGCTACCTCGCCGCCGAGCTGGACGGGCGGACGGTGGCGGTCGCACTGCGATCCTCCGGCGCCGCCTCCTGGCAGGCCCGGCGGAGCATCTGCTCGCTCTGCGTGACCACGCACACCGGGGGCGTCTCGCTGCTGGTGGCACCACGGGCCGGGCAGGCCGGCAAGCAGGGCAACTCGGTGGGGGCGTACATGTGCAGCGACCTCGCCTGCTCGCTCTACGTGCGCGGGAAGCGCGAGGTGGGCACCCGGCTGCACGAGTCGCTCACCGTCGAGGAGAAGATCCGCCGCACGGTGGCCAACCTCGCCGCCTTCGTCGCCAAGGTCACCGCCTGATCCCGGGCGCGGTCTCCCGGCTATGGCCGTCGACGTCGCCCTGAAGCTCGCGCTCGCTCTGGCGCTCGCTCTCGGCCGGGTACCGGCTCGGCCCCGTCTGCTCGACCGGGCCCGGAGCGAGTCCGCCGACGGGGCGGCGGTGCCGCTGCGAGGGCGCCGCGCTGCGGCTGGAGACCCTCCGGGTCGAGGCCCTCGAGCAGCTCGCCGAAGGGCTGCTCCACCGCTCCTGACACGCCGGCACGCACACCTCTGCACACCTGCACACGTGCACACGTGCACTGAAACGACACCGGCGGGGCTCCGACGTCATCGGACGGGGCGGAGTGCGCTCCGGGAGGCGCCCAGGGCGACCGGCTCCCCGGATCCGCACGGCGTCAGTGCTTCGCCTGGTCCTTCAGGACGGCCCGGACGCGCTCCAGGAGGTCGGGCGGCAGCTGGGCGTAGCCCAGGTTCTCGGCCGTCAGCTGGCCGGTCCCGCTGACGACGTGGGAGAGGTAGCCCGCCACGGCGGAGGCGGAACGGTCGTCCGTGCCTCCGTGGTCGCAGTACACCGCGTAGCCGATCTGGATCAGCGGATACCCGCCCGGCACGAGCTGGTCGTAGGTCGGGCTGACCGTCAGGTCGGCGCCCGACCCGGCCACCCGGGCGGACGCGGCCGCCGTCGTGGCCGCCTGGGGCTTGGCCGGCACGGGGGCGCCGCCGGGCCCCGCCGGGAGCGACGCGGTACCCAGCTTGCCGGCGGCGGCCGGCTTGCCGGAGGCGGCCAGCGGCGCGAAGGAGATCGAGTACGGCGTGTCGGCGGTCCGTCCGGTGAGGTCGAGCGTCTGCTGCGTGGTGCCGTGGGCCTGGGCCGGCCAGGACGCGCTCGGGGGGAACGGCCAGTCCGCGGGCGCTGCCGCGGCCAGGTACCGGGTGAAGGCGAGCGTGGTCGACAGCTCGCCGGACGGGCGGTACACGATGATGTCCTTGGCCGGAAGCGAGGACGCCGGGTTGAGCGCCTGGATCGCCGGGTCGTCCCAGCTGACGATCTGGCGGTTGAAGATCCGGGCGATGACCGGGGCGTCCAGGATCAGTTGGCCCGCCCCCGGGACGTTGTAGACCACGGCGATCGGCGTCACGTCCACCGGGAGTCGGACGGCGCGGCCGCCCGCGCACCGCGATCCGAGGTCCTGGTCCCCGGGTGGGACGTCGAGGACCGCGGCGGCGACCCGGCCGGCGGCGAAGTCGTCGCCCGCCGCGCCGTAGCGGGTGCCGTCCTTGGCGGTGAGGTTCGCGGTGGGGCAGGCCTGGTGGTAGTTCTGCGTCCACCGGTCGACGAGGACCGCCTGCTGGGTGTCCGCGCCGATCACCGCGTCCCCCGCCGGGCCGCAGGTGACCGGCCCGGGCGGCGCGTCCGGACCGAGCAGGGGGGTCGGGTTGTCGTAGGTCCCCGACGGCCAGGTGGCGATGGACAGCCCCGCAGCCGCAGCGAGCGCGAGCAGCGTCGCGCCGACGATCAGCCCACGGCGGCCACTCGGGCGCGCAGCGCCGTCCGGTACGCCGACGGCTTCGGGCGCGGGCGCCGGGCCGGGTACGGACGCGTCGAGGACGGTCGCGGGCGCCGTCGGCTGCGTCTGCGGCCGGTCGGCCGCCGTCCGCTCCGCCCCGGCGAGCCGCTGCAGCAGCTGGTCGGCGGTGGGCCGCCCGGCCGGGTCCTTGGCCAGGCACGCGGTGACCAGGGGCACCAGTTCGGCCGGCACACCGGTCAGGTCCGGCTCCTCGTGCACCACCCGGTAGCCGACCGCGTGTGAGGAGTCACCGCCGAAGGGGCCGCGGCCGGTGGCCGCGAACACCAGCACCGAGCCGAGGGCGAACACGTCGGTGGCCGGGTCGGCGGTGCCGTCCCGGAACTGCTCGGGCGCCATGAACGGCGGGGTGCCGACGGCCACCCCGGTGCTGGTGAGCTGGGTGCCGTCGAGGGCCCGGGCGATGCCGAAGTCGATGACGCGCGGGCCGTCCTGGGCGAGGAGGACGTTGCCGGGCTTCAGGTCGCGGTGCACCAGGCCGGCGCGGTGGATGTCCTGGAGCGCCTCGGCCAGGCCGACCGCCAGCCGTCGCACCTCGTCGCCGGTGAACGGGCCCCGGGCGGCGACGCGTTGGGCCAGCGACGGGCCCGGGATGTAGAGGGTGGCCAGCCAGGGGAGCACCGCGTCGGCGTCAGCGTCGACGACCGGCGCGGTGAACGCCCCGCTGACCAGCCGGGCGGCCGCGACCTCGTGCCGGAAGCGGGCCCGGAACTCGGTGTCCGAGGCCAGGTCGGCGCGGATCACCTTGACCGCCACCTGCCGGCCCGACAAGGACCGGGCGAGGTAGACCACGCCCATCCCGCCGGCGCCCAGCCGGTCCTCCAGCCGGTAACCACCGATCTCGCGCGGATCGTTCTCCAGCAGCGCCATGCGCCCGCCCCCGTCCCCTCGCGCGCACCGGTCAACGGAGGGTGCGCGCAAGGCAGCCTAGCGCCGGCCGGTCGGATGTGCTCCGCTCCCCCGGGACGGTGCCGACGCCGACGGGTTTCAGCAGCTCATCGTCCAGGTGTGGGACCCGCCCTGGTCGTTGGCGCCCTGGTTGTAGCCGACCTCCTGCCCGGGGGCGAGGCAGATGGTGACGCGGCCGAGCAGTTCACGGCCTTCGTAGACCTTCACGTGGTCCTTCACGCCGGGGCCCGAAGTGCCGTGGTTGGCCCAGGAGGAGTCGTGCTTGAACATGTCGCCCTCCCACCAGTGGTCGTCTCCCGAGTGCTCGATCTTCAGGCCCTGGAAGTTCGCGTCCGTCCACACGCAGAAGTACCCGCTCCCGCACGGCGCGGAAGCGGCGGCCGGGACGGCCGTGCCGGCGGCCGAGCCGAGGGCGAGCACGGCCGTGGTGAGCAGGGTGGTGAAGCGCCTCATCGGGGTGGACCTCCTGGAGTCGGTTGGTTTCTGAGCAGGGTCGTGGCTTCGGTCAGGGCGTGGGCCCGCAGTCGCTGCCAGGTGGCGAGGTCGCCCTGGTGGCGGGCGCGGACCTGTTCGAGGCTGCTGTGGGTGTGGTCGGCCTCGGGCTGGAGGTTGTTGACGACCACCGAGGCCCGGAACCACCCGGCCTGGTCGCCGTACAGCTGCTGCTGGGCGGCGGCCAGGCAGCCGTCGGTGTGGGCCCGCACGACGTGTCCGGTCGGCAGGGTGAGGGCCAGCTGGGCCGGCCCGGTACCGAACAACGCGTCCGTGACCCGCTGCTGGTCGGCCGCCGGCGGGGGCTGCTCCCCCGGCCCGGGCGGGGTGATCCCCTGGCGCCGCAGGCAGGAGTCGGTCAGCTGCCGGGTCGCCGCGGCGATCACCTCGTCCGCGCTCGGGCCGGCCGGCGACGGCGACGGCGACGGCGCACAGCCGACCGCCACCACGGCCACGAGCAGCGCACCTGTCGTCCGCAGAGCGGCTCGCATCGGGTGCACCATGGATCAGCCCGACACCCGTCGGCTCGCACCGTTCGACCCCGGGCTCCGAACCGTCCGGGGGTCGCTGGTCTCACACATGGGCCACATCGTGCCGCCTGCGGGCCCGCCCGACCGGACCGATCACGGGCAGGGGCCCCTCAAACGGGTGATCATTTGCCCCGTCAGCAGTCCATGATCATGCGCTCGTTGACGCTGGACCGACCGACGGCTCGCGGCCCTGGCGGAGATCCGCGCACCGGTCCGACCGCGCGCGGACGAGGCCGCCCGGCTGCTCGACGCGGAGGTGACCGCGCAGAGCCCGAGCCCCAGAACCACCGCGGGTTCGGTGCCGAGTCGGCGGCCCGAGGCGGTCGGCCGGAGGGCCGCACCGGCACCATGGCGTCGCGTCACACCGGGAGGCGGTGGGAGGTGGACGTCCCGCCCATTCACCGGGCCGTCCGCCCGGCTCCATGCTTCACTGCACGACCTCGCCCGCCGGTTCCCCCTCCCAGCGGCCGACGGGCCCCTCCCCCACCCTGGAGCCCACCATGGACAAGCCCGTGCGCACGTCCGGCCCGGTCGCGCGCGCCGTACGCGCCGTACGCCGGTGGACCGCCGTCGGCACCGCCGTGCTGACCCTCGCCTCCGGCACCGCCGTCGCCGCCTCCGCCGCTCCGGCCCCCGCCGCGGTCGCCGGAGCGGCCGGCAGCGGCACGTACCAGCAGGTCAGCGACTTCGGCTCGAACCCCGGCAACCTCGCGATGTACAGCTACGTGCCGACCGGTCTGCCGGCGGGAGCGCCCCTGGTCGTCGCGCTGCACGGGTGCACCCAGACCGCGAACGACTACTACAGCTCCTCCGGGTGGCCCAAGTACGCGGACCTGTACCGCTTCGCGGTGGTCTTCCCGCAGACGGGCTCCGCCAACAACAGCCTCTCCTGCTTCAGCTGGTTCGACTCCGGCAAGGACGCCCGCGGCCGCGGCGAAGCCGCCTCGGTGGTGCAGATGGTGACGAAGGCCGAGTCGCTGTACGGCTCGGACTCCCACCGCGTGTTCGTCACCGGCCTGTCCGCCGGCGGCGGGCTGACCGCCGACCTGCTGGCCGACTACCCCGACGTCTTCGCCGGCGGCGCCGTCGACTCCGGGCTGCCGGCCCAGTGCGCCACCACCCTCGGCGCCGCTTCCGGCTGCCAGAACGACGACCAGCACCTCACGCCGGCGCAGTGGGGCGACAAGGTCCGCGGCTCCGACCCCGGCTACACCGGGCCGTGGCCCCGCGTGGCGATCTGGCAGGGCACCGCCGACTACACCGTCCGGCCGGTCAACGGCACCGAGTTGCGCGACCAGTGGACGGACGTCTGGGGCATCGGCCAGACGCCGTCCAGCACCCAGAGCCTTCCCGGCGGCACCACCCTCACCACCTACGACGACGGCGGCGGCCGGCCCGCCGTCGCGCTGTACTCCGTCTCCGGCATGGGCCACGGCCTCGCCGTCGACCCCGGCTCCGGCCCCGACCAGTGCGGGACGACCGGTGCGTACTTCCTGGGCGCCCTCTGCTCCAGCTACTACACGGCTCGGTTCTGGGGGCTCGGTGCCGCCCAACTGCCCGCACCCGGCGGCCTCGCCGTCACCGGCACCACCGCCCACGCGGTCTCACTGTCCTGGAACGCCGTCAGCGGCGCGGCCTCGTACGCCGTCTACCGCGACGGCGTGAGGGTCGACACCGGAGCCGTCACCGGTACCACCTACACCGACACCGGTGTCGACACCTCGGTCGCCCACGGCTACGCCGTCGCCGCCGTCGACTCCTCCGGAACCGTCGGCGCCCGGTCCTCCACCGTGAGCGCCGGCGGCAGCGGCACCCCGGCTCCGGCCTGCTTCACGGACAGCAACTACGCCCAGACCGTCGCAGGGCGCGCCCACCAGAGCGGCGGCCAAACCTACGCCAACGGTTCCGGCCAGGCCATGGGCCTGTGGAACACCTTCACCGTCCACACCCTGGAGGAGACGTCCCCGGGCTTCTACGTGCTCGCCGACGCCGGGTGCCCCGCCTGACGCCCCGCCGCCCGCACCGGGGCCCGCACCGTCCGATCCGGCGGACCGACCCGACCCGCGCAGGCCGACCCCTCGCACAGACCGGCCTCGCGCAGGCCGGCCCCCGCGCCGGTTCCGCGGCGGGGTCGTTCCACCGGACCGGTCGACGGACGTGAGAGGCTCCTGCTATGGAACAGCGCGTACTCGGCCGCACGGGCCGTCCCGTATCGATCGTCGGACTCGGCACCTGGCAGCTCGGCGCGGACTGGGGGAACGTCCGGGAGGAGGACGCCCTGGCCGTGTTGGACGCCTCCGTCGAGGCGGGTGTCACGCTCTTCGACACCGCCGACGTCTACGGCGACGGCCGCAGCGAGCGGCTGATCGGCCGTTTCCTGAAGGAGCGCGCGGACGCGGAGGTGTTCGTCGCCACCAAGTTCGGCCGTCGGGCCGAGCAGCGGCCCGAGCACTACAACCTCGCCAACTTCCGCTCCTGGGCGGACCGTTCACGGGCCAACCTGGGTATGGAGCGGCTGGACCTGGTGCAGCTGCACTGCCCGCCGACCCCGGTCTACTCCTCGGACGAGGTGTTCGACGCCCTGGACACCCTGGTGGCGGAGGAGCGGATCGCCGCCTACGGGGTGAGCGTGGAGACGTGCGCGGAGGCGCTGACCGCGATCGCGCGCCCGGGTGTCGCGAGCGTGCAGATCATCCTCAACGCCTTCCGGCTCAAGCCGTTGGAGCAGGTGCTGCCCGCCGCCGCGGCCGCCGGGGTCGGGATCCTGGCGCGGGTACCGCTCGCCTCGGGGCTGCTGTCGGGCCGCTACAGCGAGCGGACCTCCTTCGCGCCGGACGACCACCGCAGTTTCAACCGCCACGGCGAGTCCTTCGACCAGGGCGAGACCTTCTCCGGCGTGGACTTCGCGACGGGCGTCGAGGCGGCGCGGGAGTTCGCCGCGCTCGCACCCGAGGGCGCCACCCCGGCCCAGACGGCGCTGCGGTGGGTCGTCCAGCAGCCCGGGGTGACGACGGTGATCCCCGGCGCCCGGAACGTGGCGCAGGCGCGGTCCAACGCCGCGGCCGCGGCCCTGGAGCCGCTGCCCGCGGCGACGCTCGACGCCGTGCGGGAGCTCTACGACCGTCGCATCCGGCCGCAGGTGCACGACCGCTGGTAGTCACCCGGTAGTCACCGGCCCGAGCGCGGCGGCGGCGCCGCTCCCGTGCCGCCGCCACCACCGCCACCGCGCCGCCGTCTGCGCGTCGCGGCCCTACAGCCAGCCGCGCTGGGCGGTCTTCAGACCGGCCGCGAAGCGGCTGGCCGCCTCCAGGCGGTCCATCAGGACGGCCATCTGCCGCCGGACGGTGCGCACCGAGATGCCGAGCCGTTTGGCCGCGGCCTCGTCGGTGAGGCCGGTGGACAGCAGGCGCAGCAGTTCGCGTTCGTCGGCGCTCAGGGCCGATCCGTCCGCGCCGAGCCCGTCCCCGGCGCCGTCCCGGTCGTGGGCGATCGGGACGGCGGTCTCCCAGGTCTGCTCGAACAGGGCGACCAGGGAGGCGATGATGCCCGGTTCCCTGGTGCACAGCGCGCCGGCCCGGGTGTTGGCCGGGTCGATCGGCACCACCGCGGTGCTCCGGTCGAAGACCAGCATCCGGGGCGGCAGGACCGGGGCGGTCCGCACCTCGCCGCCGAGGCCGGTCATCCAGCGGGCGTAGTCGAGGGTCCGCGGGTCGTCGTGGATGTCGTCCTGGTAGATGGTGCGCAGCCTGACTTCGCGGGCCAGGGCGTCCTCGTCCAGCGGACGGGCGGCGGCCAGGCTGGCGGCGGACTGCGCGCCCCCGGGCATCACCGCCAGGACCTCCGTGGTCAGTCGGGCGGTCAGCACCTCCAGCTTGTCCTGGACGGCGTCCAGGCCGATGAGCCGCTCACGCCCACCCGTCGGGGTGTCGGCGCGCAGGGTCGCGTACTGGGCCAGGGCACGGGCGACCGCCGCCTTGGTGGCAGCCAACTCCTGCTGGCGGCGGGCCAGTTCCTCCTCCTGGCGGCGCAGCAGCAGGTCCAGTCCGCGCTCCGGGCTGACCGGGCGCAGGGCGCCGGGCTGCTCCCGGGAGGCTCGCAGCAGGGCGAGGTCGGCGAGTCGGTGGAGGGCGGCCCGCACGACGGGCTCCGGGAGCGCCAGCCGGTGGCAGAGTTCGGCGACCCCGCCGTCCGGGTCCGTGAGCATCTCGCGGTAGACGGCCTCCGCGGTGGCGTCCAGCCCCAGCAATTCCAGCACTTCGAACCCCTGCTCCCCGTGGACGATTCCGTATGTGTTCGGTCGGCCCGTCGGTGATCTTTCCTCCGGACCGAACGCCCTCACAAGGCATGATCCGGTCAACGCCCCGATCCGGCCGCCGGGCCGGATTTGCAGCAAGCTGCCTGGCCTGATCCTGCCTCCGGATTCGCTTCCGACCACGGGCCGCCGACCGGCAGGATTCGCCGTGCGCGCACTCTCCCGAAAGTCCGGGCGCCCGAACTCGGGCTCCGCCCGCCGCAGTTCCCGCACAGAACAGGACTCCGTCGTGTCCGTCCGTCCGCTCGCCGCCGCCCTCCTCTCCCTCGCCACCGCCGCCCTCGCCGCCGTGGTGTTCGTCCTCGCCGCCGCGACCGCGCCCGGGGCCTCGCCCGCGAGCACGGCCGCGAGCGCGTCGGCCGCCACCGGCGGCGCCGGTGGCGCGATCGGCTGGGACGGCCCCTCCGTCCAGTCGATCAGTTGGGACGCCCCGCCGGCCACCGACCGCGCAGACCAGTTCTGACCTGCGGCTCTTCTCCCGCACCGGACCGCTCGCTCCCGTCCACCGCAGCTGAACCGCCCCCCGGCTCCGCGGGTCGGCGTTCGGCCGACCCCGGCCGCCCGCCGATTTGGCTGATTCATTGCGATCGCTTTACCAGGCCATGACTGGCGCGGGAGCGGCGAGCCGGCGTGCGCGCGGTGGGTCGCCGCGCTGACTCGGCGCGCTGATACGCCGCATTGATCCGGCGCGTTGATCCGGCGCAGTGCGTCGGCTCTCTTTCCGCGCCCGTCGGACCACCGTCACGGCACGCCGTCACCGACCGTGCCTCCCCGACCATCCGTCCATTCCCGAACAGCTCCGCATCCCCGGACGATCCCCCAGAGGAGTTCCATGTCACGCCTCACCGGCGAACCTCCACGGCCCCGGGCCGCAACCGGTCCGCAGCCTCCCCTCCCACCACGCCGGCGCTCCGCGCTGCGCAACACCGCCGTCGCCCTGGCCGTGCTGCTGGCGGCGGAGTCGGCCGCCGTCATCATGACCACCGGCCAGGCCGTGGCCGTGGGCAAGGAGCAGGCCCCGAAGCCCGTCCGGGCCCAGGGCCCGGCCGAAGCCGCGGACCTCGCCACCGCCCACCTCAAGGCCCGGTTGGAGAACCGCCGCATCGAGGTGGTCGACGAGCGCACCGAGTCGACCACCACCTGGATCAACCCGGACGGCACCACGACCCTGGACATGGCCTCCGGGCCGATCCGCTACAAGGACCGGTCGGGCCGCCTCCAGCCGATCGACGTCGACCTGGCCCGGCAGTCGGACGGCAGCCTCAAGGCCAAGGGCCACCCCTTCGGCCTCGCGCTGGCCGGTGCCACGCCGCCCGCCGCCGCGTCCGCGTTCAAGGCCTCCGGCGCCCCCGCCGGGGACCAGAAGGCGCCGAGCACTCCGCTCGTCTCCCTGGACAACGGCAGCGGCACCACCATGTCGCTGTCCTGGCGCGGCGCCCTGCCCGCCCCCGCGGTGGAGGGCGCCCGGGCCCGGTACGCGAACGCGCTCACCGCCACCGACCTGGTCATCGAGTCCACCCGGACCGGGTTCGAGCAGTTCCTGGAGCTGAAGGACCGCTCGGCGGTCGCCGCCAACGGCAGCGTGACGCTCACCCTCGACGCCGCGGGCCTGCGGGCCCGGCCGAACCCGGACGGCTCGGTGTCGTTCCTCGACCCGAAGACCGGTCAGGAGGCCGGCCAGCTCCCGGCGCCGGTGATGTGGGACGCGAAGGTCGACGAGCGCAGCGGCGAGCACACCCGCACGGCGCCGGTCGCGCTGAAGGTCACCCAGACCGGCGACGCGATCGACCTGACGCTCACCCCGGACGCGGCCTTCCTCAACGACCCGAGGACCACGTACCCGGTGACCATCGACCCCGCGGTCAACATCGGGGTCGGCTTCGACACCTTCGTCCAGCAGGGCTACTCCACCGACGTCTCCGCGCAGACCGAGTTGAAGCTCGGCAACAACGGCTCGGGCCAGGTCGCCCGCTCCTTCCTCCAGTTCCCGATGGCGAAGATCAGCGGGAAGCAGATCACCAGCGGCAAGCTCAACCTCTGGAACTTCCACAGCTGGTCCTGCACCGCGAAGAGCTGGGAGGTCTGGGACACCGGCACGGCCACCACGGCCACCCGGTGGACCGCCCAGCCCAACTGGAACAAGAAGTGGGCCACGTCGACCGCGACGAAGGGCTACTCCAGCTCCTGCAACGACGGTTGGGTGAACCAGGACATCACCTCGCTGGTCAAGGCCTGGGCGGCGAACGGCAACGCCAACAACACCCTGGGCATCCGGGCCACCGACGAGTCCGACCCGTACGGCTGGAAGAAGTTCAACTCCGGCAACGCCTCGTCCAACACGCCGTACCTGTCGGTCACGTACAACACCCCGCCGGCCGTCTCCACGCTGGTCTCCCCGGCGGACACCGTGCGGCTCAACGACGCCACCCCGACGCTGTCCGCCAAGGCGACCGACCCGGACGGCGGCAACATCGCGCTGGACTTCGAGGTCTGGACGTCCACCGGAACCGCGGCCCTCCAGTCCGGACGAACGGGCCTGGCCGCCTCGGGCTCGACGTTCACCTGGACCCCGGGCACCGCGCTCGCGCAGGGCACCTACAAGTGGCGCTCGCGCTCCTGGGACGGCACCGCCAACAGCGCGTGGTCGGCCTTCCGCACGTTCACCGTGGACACCACGGCGCCGGGCACCACCGGCATCTCCTCCGGGGACTTCCCGGCCGGCCAGTGGTCCGGTACCCCCGACGGGAACGGCGACTTCAGCGGCACGTTCACCTTCACCCCGCCCACCAGCGACGTGAAGGACGTCCAGTACCGGCTGGACGGCGGCACCTGGGTGACGGCGGCGACCACCGGTGCGCCGGTCTCGGCGAAGCTCGCCTTCAAGGCGGGCACCCACACCGTCACCGCGCACACCCGTGACGCGGCCGGCAACGTCTCGCCGGACAAGGCGTACACCTTCTACGCGGGCAAGGGCTCCGCGCTGACGGCCCCCGGCCCGGGCGAGCGCCCGGCCCGCCGCACCTCGCTGCTGGCCGAGGGCAACAGCAACTACACCGGCGTGCGCTACCAGTACCGCCGCGGCGAGACCGACGCCTGGAAGGACGTGCCGACCGCCGACGTCGCCACGGCCGACGGAAAGCCGGTGGCCGCCTGGCCGTTCGCCGCCCCGGGCGGCAAGCCGGGCGCGCTCACCTGGAACATCACCGACACCCTCGCCGAGAACGGTCCGGTCGACGTCCGCGCCGTGTTCACCGACGGCACCGCCACCGACGCCACCGCGCCGACCACGATCACCGTCGACCGCAACGCCGGTGACGCCCCGGAGACGCCGATCGGCCCGGGCCAGGTCAACACCCTCACCGGTGACCTCACCCTGTCCGCCACCGACGCCCAGGGCTTCGGCCTGAGCGCCGAGCGGTCGTTCTCCTCCCGGCGGCCGCTGAACGGCTCGGCCCAGGAGGGCCAGGCGGCGATCTTCGGCCCGCAGTGGAGTTCCGGCACCTCCGCCGAACTCACCGAGACCGCCTACAGCTACGTCCGCCAGACGTCCCCGACCTCGGTGTCGGTGGTGTCCTCGGACGGCGGCGAGATCGGCTTCACCGCCACCGGTACCGGCGGCTGGAAGCCGGAGCCGGGTGCCGAGGACCTGACCCTGAGCGGCGCGTTCACCGCCTCCTTCACCCTGAAGGACACCGCCGGCACCACCGTCACCTTCGGCAAGGTCGACCCGGCGGCCACCACCTGGCAGGCCACCGGCTCCTCGCTGCCCAGCAACGACTCCACCACCTCGGTGGTCTCCGAGAAGGTCGTGGCCGGCGGTAGGACCCTGGCCCGGCCCAAGTACGTGTTGGCCCCGACCACCGGCACCGCCTCCGCGGACTGCGCCGCGGCGCCCGCCACCGCCGGCTGCCGCGTGCTGGAGTACGTCTACGCCGGCACCACCACCGCCACCGCGGCCGCCCTCGGCGACGTGGCCGGGCAGGTGAAGCAGATCCGCCTGTGGTCCACCGACCCCGGCGCGGGCAGCGCCACCCCCGTCGTCGTGTCCCAGTACGCCTACGACGAGCAGGGCCGCCTGCGCGAGGTGTGGGACCCGCGGATCAGCCCGGCGCTGAAGACCGCCTACGCCTACGACGCCGCCGGCCGGGTCACCACCGTGACCGAGCCCGGTGAGCTGCCCTGGACGCTGGAGTACGGCAAGGCCGGCAACGCCGCCACGGCCGGCGACGGCATGCTGCTCGCCGCCTCCCGGGCGACCCTCAAGCAGGGCAGCAAGGACGTCACCGACGGCACCGCGACCACCTCGATGGTGTACGACGTGCCGCTGTCCGGCGCCAACGCCCCGTACCCGCTGGGGCCCTCCGACGTCGCCGCCTGGGGCCAGAGCGACGCCCCGACCGACGCCACGGCCGTGCTCCCGCCCGACGCCGTGCCGGCGAGCCACGACGGCAAAGCCCTCGGCACCGCCGCCTACGCCCGCGCCTCACTGACCTACACCAACGCCTCCGGGCGCGAGGTCAACCTGGCCACCCCCGGCGGCGGGATCACCACCACCGAGTACGACGCGCACGGCAGCCCGGTGCGCACCCTCTCCGCGGAGAACCGCATCCTCGCCCTGGCCACCACCGGCGAGGGCCTGAACAAGCTGCGGGCGCTCGGCATCGCCGGCCGCTCCACCGCCGACCGCGCCCAGGTGCTGTCCTCGCTGTCGGTGTACTCGGCGGACGGCAAGCGGCTGGTCGAGCAGTACGACCCGCTGCAGCTGGTCACCCTGGAGCACGACCTGGCCGCCTCCGGCACCGCCCCGGCCCTCGCGGCCGGCGCCGAGGTCCCGGCCCGGGCCCACACCGTCACCGGCTACGACGAGAACCGCCCGGCGGACGCCGCGGCCAGCGACCGCGAGACCTCGGTCTCGGTCGGCGCCCGGATCGACGGCTACGCCGCCGACGCGGACGTGCGCACCACCACCACCGCCTACGACTGGGCCCAGGGCCTGCCCACCCGCACCGTGCAGGACCCGGCCGGCCTGAAGATCACCACCGCCACCGGCTACGACGCCGCCGGCCGGGTCGTCTCGCAGTCCCGGCCGAACTCCACCGGCTCGGACGCGGGCACCACCGTCACCACGTACTACGGCACCGGTGCCACCGGCGCGTGCGCCGGCCACCCGGAGTGGGCCGGACTGGTCTGCTCCACCGCCCCGGCCGCACCCGTCAGCGGCGGCAGCGCCCCGGCGCAGACGCCCACCAAGACGTACCAGTACGACCGCTGGGGCAACGTCACCGTCCTCACCGAGGTCGCCAACGGCGTCACCCGCACCACCACCCGCGGCTACGACGCCGCCGGGCGCCTGACCAAGGTCTCCGTGACGGGCGGCACCGGCACCGCCGTGGCCGACACCGTGTACGGCTACGACCCGGCCACCGGCCAGGCGTCCAGCATCGCCAACGGCAGCGCGACCGTCACCCAGGGCTTCGACCGGCTCGGCCGCCCCGTCTCCTACGACGACGGCGCCGGGAACGTCACCACCACCGAGTACGACCGGCTCGACCGCGTGGTGAAGAAGTCCGACTCGGTGCCCTCCAGCGTCACCTACGGCTACGACACCGCCAAGGACCCGCGCGGCCTGCCCACCTCCATGACCGACTCGGTCGCGGGCACCTTCACCGCCGGCTACGACGTCGAGGGCCGGGTGGTCTCCCAGACCCTGCCCGGCGGCAACACCCTCACCAGCAGCTACGACAGCCGGGGCATCCAGACCGGCAAGACCTACGCCAACCAGTCCGGCACCGTCCTGCTCGCCGACACCGCGGCCTACACCGTCCACGGGCAGCAGGCCGGCCGCACCCAGACCGACGGCAGCAGCACCACCGACTCCTACACCTACGACGCCACCGGCCGTCTGCTGAGGACGGTCTCCGGCAACGGCCTGGACTGCACCACCCGCAGCTACGCCTTCGACCGGAGCAGCAACCGCACCAACCGCACCACGGTCGGCGACGACTGCGACCCGGCCACCGCCGACGCCGTCACCGCCACCGAGAACCACACCTACGACGCCGCCGACCGGATCACGGACGCCGGTTACGCGTACGACGCCTACGGCCGCACCACGGCGCTGCCCAAGGGCACCCAGCTGAGCTACTTCGCCAACGACCTGGTCCGCGGCGAGACCCTCGGCAGCACCCGCAGGACCTGGGACCTGGACGCCGCCGGCCGCCTCGCCACGGCCACCACGGAGACCAGGGCCGACGACGGGACCTGGACGGTCACCGCCCGCGCCACCAACCACTACGACGGCTCGGACGACAGCCCGTCGTGGACCCGCGAGGTCGACGGCAAGCTCACCCGCAACGTCACCGACCTCACCGGTCAGCTGGTCGCCGCCACCGGCACCGACGGCGGCGCGATCCTGATCCTGACCAACCTCCACGGCGACGCCTCCGTCCAGATGTCGCCCGACGGCACCCAGGACCTCGCCGTCTACCACTACGACGAGTACGGCAACGTCGTCGACGCCACCGGCGCCACCGAGTACGGCTGGCACGGCGGACAGCTGCGGGCCACCGACTCCGTCAGCGGCCTGGTCCTGATGGGGGTCCGGGCCTACGACCCGACCACCGGCCGCTTCCTGCAGACCGACCCGGTCCTGACCGGCTCGCCGAACGCCTACGGCTACCCGGTCGACCCGATCACCACCGACGACCTCGACGGCCTGCGCTGGCTGAAGAAGTGGACCGCCAAGCTCAGCAAGGCCGGTGCGGCCAACGTCGCCAAGCAGCTGAAGAAGACCGGCAAGATCAGCTCGATCATCGGACTGATCGTCGCCCTCTTCCCGCACTACGTCGCGAAGATCATCGGCGGCATCCTCAAGGTCATGGGCTCGCTGCTGAAGAGCTGGGGCAAGGCCATCGAGAAGGCCAACAACCGACGCGGCAGCCGGGGGGTGAGCATCACCATCGGCGTCTGGCAGGACCACATCTGGACGGTGCCGTACGGCAGGAGCGAGATCAAGACCCGCTACTGATCCGCCGGGGCGCTCCCGCAACGGCGTGACGCACCACCACGAGGCCGGCCGGCCCGGGGCACTCCCGGGCCGGCCGGTCCGCTGTTTCCGGGGGGCGGCCGGACGCCCCCGGACGCGGCCAGGACCGAACACGGCCAGGACCGGCGCCGGCCGAGCACGCATGGACGCTCTCGGACGACACGCGGTGCCCGCAGCGGCAACCGTCCGCACCCGCTCGGCCCTAGCGTGGGCGCACCGCAGCGGCCCGCTGCCCGAGTGGAAAGAGAGCCCAGCCCATGCCGTTCATCACCGTCGGCCAGGAGAACACCACCCCCATCGAGCTGTACTACGAGGACCGCGGCTCGGGGCAGCCGGTGGTCCTGATCCACGGCTTCCCGCTGGACGGGCACTCCTGGGAGCGGCAGAGCGCCGCGCTGCTCGACGCCGGCTACCGCGTGATCACCTACGACCGCCGCGGCTTCGGCCAGTCCTCCCAGCCGGCCACCGGCTTCGACTACGACACCTTCGCCGCCGACCTGAACACCGTGCTGGAGACCCTCGACGTCCAGGACGCCGTGCTGGTCGGCTTCTCGATGGGCACCGGCGAGGTCGCCCGCTACGTGGCCCGCTACGGCTCCGCCCGCGTCGCCAAGGTCGCCTTCCTGGCCTCCCTGGAGCCGTGCCTGCTGAAGACCGACGACAACCCGGACGGCGCAGCCCCGAAGGAGTTCTTCGACGGGATCGTCGCCGCGGTGAAGGCCGACCGCTTCGCCTACTACACCGACTTCTACCGGGACTTCTACAACCTGGACGAGAACCTCGGGACCAGGATCAGCGAGGAGGCCGTCCGCAACAGCTGGAACGTCGCCGCGGGCGGCGGCGCCTACGCCGCCTCGGCCGCGCCGTCCACCTGGTACACCGACTTCCGGGCCGACATCCTCCGCATCGACGTGCCGGCCCTCATCCTGCACGGCACGGGCGACCGCATCCTGCCGATCGACAACACCGGCCGCCCGTTCCACCGGGCGCTGCCCTCGGCCGAGTACGTGGAGATCGAGGGCGCGCCGCACGGCCTGCTGTGGACCCACGCCGAAGAGGTGAACGCCGCGCTGCTGGCCTTCCTCGCCAAGTAGCCGCGCCGGGCGGCCCGTCCGCCCGGCGATGCGCGAAAGCCCCGGACTCCCCCGTCATGCGGGACGGGAGCCCGGGGCTTTCCGCGTTCCGCTCCGGCCGCCGGGGACACCGCCGGCGGGTGCGCCGAGGGACCGGCGGATCCGACACGGGCGGACCGGAGAGGCCGGTGCGCTGACGGACCGGAGACGGTGCGCTGAGCGCCAACTCCCTTGTGTGCGCCCGAATTAACTTTCCATCAGGCGCTCGGCGGGCCGGTCCCGTGAC
>NZ_JBEPAK010000016.1:0-47014 GCF_040298565.1 Kitasatospora sp. NPDC001539
GACGCGCCCGGCGACGTCCGCGCGGGAGAGCGGGCCGTGCCCGGCGACCGCACCGAGCACGAGCGAGAGGTTCTGCCGTCGCATGTCCTGCTGCGGGTTGGCCTCCTGGATCTTCTTCCACGACTTCGGCTCGGCCGGCGGCTGCCCGTCACGCCGGTCCGCCGCGGCCGGTGCCAGCGAGGCCGCGGCCGGGGCGCCCGCCGGCACGGGCCCGACGGCCGGCTTGGCGGCGGTGAACAGCCAGGTGTCGAACAGGCCGCCGAGCTTCTGCCCGGAGACCTTCTCGGCGTACGCCTGGAACTCCGGAATGGTCGCGTTGCCGTAGCGGCGCTCGGTGGGCCAGCCCTTGAGGATCCGGAAGAACTTCTCGTCCCCGACGGCGTTGCGCAGCGCCTGGATGGCCACCGCCCCGCGGTCGTACACGGCACCGGCGAACTGGTCGTCCGGGCCCGGGTCGCCCGGCTTGACGCTCCAGAACGGATCGTCGGCCGGGTGCGAGGCGTAGACGTAGTCGGCCAGCTCCTGGGCGGTGCCCTCGTTCTCGTGCTCGGACCAGAGGAACTGCGCGTAACGGGCGAAGCCCTCGTTCAGCCAGATGTCGCTCCAGCGCGAGAGCGAGACGCTGTCCCCGTACCACTGGTGGGCCAACTCGTGGACGACCACCGAGGTGTTGGCGCCCTTGGCGAACTGCCGGGGGCTGTAGAAGACCCGGGTCTGGGTCTCCAGGGCGAAGCCGGTCGGGACGTTCGGGACGTAGCCGCCGACCGAGCTGAACGGGTAGTCGCCGAAGATGCCGCTCAGCCAGTCCACCAGCTCGCCGGTGCGCTCCACGCTGGCCCGGGCCGCGTCGGCGTTGTCGCCGAGGTCCTTGCTGTACGCGTTGTAGACCGGCAGCCCGCTCGGCGTGGTGTCCGTGCTGATGTCGAACCTGCCGACCGCGAGGGTGGCCAGATAGGTCGCCTGGGGCTTGTTCTCGCGCCAGCTGTAGCGGGTCCAGCCGGCCTGCGAGCTGGTGCCGGTCAGGATGCCGTTGCTGATCACCTGGTTGCCGTCCGGCACCTGCACCGAGACGTCGAAGGTGGCCTTGTCGCTCGGGTGGTCGTTGCTGGGGAACCACCACCAGGCCGACTCGGGCTCGCCCGCCGCGACCGCGCCGTCCGGGGTGCGCAGCCAGGCGGTGAAGCCGTACTTCTTCACGGTGGACGGCACGCCCTTGTAGCGCACCACCACGGCGGCCTGGCTGCCCTTGGCCAGCGGCCGGGCCGGGGTGATCTGCAGCTCCTGCTCGCCGCTGGTGGCGAAGGTCGCGGGGCGCCCGTTGACCCGCACCTCGGACACGTTCAGCGCGAAGTCGAGGTTGAACCGGGAGAGGTCCTGGGTCGCGGTGGCGAGGAGGGTGGTGGTCCCCTCCAGTTCGTCGGTGGCGGGCTGGTACTTCAACCGGATGTCGTAGTGCGAGACGCGGTATCCGCCGTTGCCGTAGGTCGGGTAGTAGGAGTCGCCGACCCCGGCCGCGCCGGGTTGGAAGTCGGATGCCGAGGCGGGGACGGCCAGGAACAGGCTCAGGGCACCGGCAGCAGAGACGATCAGCCTCTTGCGCAACGTGGTCCTCCAGGATCACCGGAACGATGGGTTGGATCGATCCTTGTCCCGGTGACCCCCGGCCCACTCCCCGATCATGAGATGTTCATGAAAAGAAACCGGCCGAAATGATCCGCCCGAACGATCCGCCCGCCGTCAGCCGCCCAGCGCCACCGGCGCCCGGACCAGCGAGCCGTACTCCGTCCACGAGCCGTCGTAGTTCTTGACGTGCGGGTAGCCCAGCAACTCGGTGAGCGCGAACCACGTGTGGGCGGACCGCTCGCCGATCCGGCAGTAGGCGATCACCTCGCGCTCCGCCTCCACGCCCTTGGCCCCGTAGAGCTCCCGCAGTTCCTCCGCCGAGCGGAACGAACCGTCGTCGTTGGCCGCCTGCGACCAGGGCACGTTGACGGCGCCCGGGATGTGCCCCGGCACCTGGGCCTGCTCCTGCGGCAGGTGCGGCGGCGCGATCAGCTCGCCCCGGAACTCCGCCGGCGAGCGGACGTCCACCAGCACCGCGTCCGCGCCGGGCTTGGCGAACACCTCGGCCTTGGCCAGCACCTCGTCCCGCAGCGCCCGCAGCTCGGGCCGCTCCGGTCCGGTCAGCCGGTAGGCGGTGTGCTGGTAGTCCATCACCTCGCGGGTGAGCTCCCGCCCCTCCAGCTCCCACTTCTTGCGCCCGCCGTCGAGCAGCTTCACCGGCCCGAAGCCGCGCAGCCGCAGCAGCCAGTAGGCGTACGCGGCGAACCAGTTGTTGTTGCCGCCGTACAGCACCACCGTGGTGTCGTCCTCCACGCCGGCGGCCCGCAGCAGGCGCTGGACGCCCTCGCGGTCGGCGTAGTCGCGGCCGACCCGGCTGTGCAGGTCGGTGGTCCAGTTCCAGCCGACCGCGCCGGGGACGTGGTCCCGGTCGTAGGCGGCGGTGTCCTCGTCCACCTCGACGACCCGGACCGTCCCGTCGTCCAGGTGGCGCGCCAGCCACTCGGTGCTGACCAGCGCCTCGGGGTGTGCGTAACCGTTGCCGGTCATCCCAGGCCTCCTTCGCTCTGCCGGGCCGCGGCACCCGACCGCGGGGCGGTCGAGCCGCAGGGCGCGGCGGGGCACCGGCGGCCGGGGCCGGACAGTTCCGAAGCTACGCCGCGTCCCGCAGCCGCGCCACGTAGTACAGGTTGAGGATGTCGCCCTCGACGCGTCTGGCCTCCACCGGACCGAACCCCGCGTCCGCCAGCATCCGCAGGGCCGTCTGCTCGCCCCAGACCGTCCCGAGCCCCTCGCCGCCCTCACCGAGCGAGACCGTCATGCAGTAGAAGGTCGAGAAGGCGTACAGCGCGGGCCCCAGCGGGTGCTCGAGGTTCTCCTCGAGCTTGCTGCTGGCGGCCACGTCGCCCATCAGGAAGACCCCGTCGGGGCGCAGCGCCCGCGCGATCGCGGCCAGCGTGCGGGTCGGGCGCGCCAGGTCGTGGATCACGTCGAAGGCGGTGACCAGGTCGTACGGCCCGGTCAGCTCGGCCGAGTCGGCGACCTCGAAGCGCACGTTGTCCAGCCCCTCCGCCGCCGCCGAGGCACGGGCCGCGGCGATGCCCTTCTCGGAGATGTCGATGCCGGTGAACCGGCTGGCGGGGAAGGCCTTGGCGAGCACCAGGACGGCGTGTCCCTGCCCGCAGCCCACGTCCACCGCGTCGATCCCGCTCCGCAGCCGCTCGGTCAGCCCGTCCACCAGCGGCACGATGGTGTCCACCAGTGCCAGGTCGTACACCCGGGCGGTCTCCTCGGACTGCAGCTGCTGGAAGCGCGGGTAGGCCGAGTACGGCATCCCGCCACCGGTGCGGAAGTGGCCCAGCAGGTCCTGCTCGACCTCGCCCATCATCGACAGGAGCTGCGTCATGGCGGCCAGGTTGTCCGGCCCTGCCGCCCGGGTCAGCGACGCCGCGTGCTCGGGCGGCAGCCGATAGGTCCGGTTCTGCGGGTCGTACTCGACGAACCCGGCGACGACCATGCCGCCGAGCCACTCGCGCACGTAGCGCTCGTTCAGCCCGGCCGCGTCGGCGATCTCCTCGCTGGTCGACGGCGCGAGCCCGGCCATCAGGTCGAAGAGCCCGGTCTGGTGGCCGAGGCTGGTCATGAACCCGAGGCAGGCGTCGTTCAGCACCTGCACCATCCGCCCGGCGAAGGCCTGCTGCTTCGCCTCGTCCAGTTCCCGTACGGCCATGACTACCTCCTGCGCGGCCGGGACGGCGCCCCCTCCCTCTTCACGCTACGCCGTTCACCCGAACGGCCCCACAGGAAGGGCGACGGGGCGGCCGACGGCACGAACGGCCGCCGGACCGCCCCGGTCCGTGGTGACGGAGGGCTCAGGAGAAGATCACCGAGCGGAGCTTCAGGCGGTTGCCGAGCACCTTGCCGGGGTTCATGACGTAGAAGACGTCACCGCTGCAGTCGAAGTCGAGGAAGACCGTGGCCGTCGAGTTGGTGAAGTTCTCCGGCGCGAAGGCCGGGTCGGACTCCGTGGCCCCGAACACGTTGATGCAGTGACCGCTCGCCGGGTCGGCCATCCCGGCCGGGATACCGGGGCCGACCTTGTAGAGGAAATCACCGGTGGCCGCGTTGGCGGACGTGGGGACGGCGCAGACGAGGGCGACGGCGCTGGCGACGGCGAGCGCAGCGTTGCGGAGACGCATGGGTGAGGGCCTTTCAGGTGGTACCCATCGGTACCTGGCGAACTGGTGCGAGATCACCCTAAGGGCCCGAATTATGAGGAAACGGTTCTTCAAATCCATCCATTCGAGTGGTTTAAACGGCGAAGCCGCTACCTCGCGAACCCGGAAATGCACTCAGTTCGGCGGCGCCGTGAAGTAGTAGCCCGAGTCGATCAGGACCGGGAGGTACGCCTTCAACGCCGCCACCGTCTGCGAGCGGTCCCCGCCGCCGTCGTGGTTGAGCACGATCGCCCCGGGGCGGACGTCCTTGAGGATCCGGTCGGTGATCACCGAGGTGCCCGGACGGGCCCAGTCCCGCGGGTCGACCGACCAGCCCATGTTCCGCATCCCGAGGTCGGCGGCCACCTTGAGCGACGCCGGCGACCAGTCCCCGCCCGGCGCGCGGAACCAGGTGGGCTGGCGCCCGGTGGTCCGCTGGAGGAGGTCGGAGGTGCGCTCCAGCTCGT
The DNA here is from genome assembly GCF_040298565.1 of Kitasatospora sp. NPDC001539. Taxonomy (NCBI): domain Bacteria; kingdom Bacillati; phylum Actinomycetota; class Actinomycetes; order Kitasatosporales; family Streptomycetaceae; genus Kitasatospora; species Kitasatospora sp. NPDC001539. Next base: position 4,745 of record NZ_JBEPAK010000016.1, read on the forward strand.
CCCGGATCTTGCCGTCGGACAGGCTCCGCAGGTCCGGATGGGTCCAGGTGTGGTTGGCGATGTGGTGGCCGTGGTCGGCGATCTCCCGCACCAGGGCCGGGTGGTCGACGGCGTTCTCGCCGATCAGGAAGAAGGTCGCCCGGATCCCGTACTGCTGGAGCAGCGCCAGCACCGTCGGGGTGTGCCGGGGGTCCGGGCCGTCGTCGATGGTGAGGGCCACCACCCGCCGGGCCGCGTCCAGCTCGTACACCGGCTTGCTCTCCGCGTCGGTGAGCACCCGGCGGACGGGCTGCACGCTCGGCGCGGCCGCCGAGGCGGAAGCGGGAGCCGAGCCGGAGGCGGAGGGCGGCGCGGCGGAACCGGCGGCGGAGGGTGACGGCGATCCGGCCGGAGCGGCGGAGGGCACCGGGGCTCCGGCCTGGCCCGTCGCCGCACCGGCCTCCGCTCCGGCCGCCGAGGACTCGGCGTCCCCGTCGCTCCAAGGACTCCGGCAGCCGGTGGCCCCGCCCAGCAGGGACATTCCGGCGGCGACCAGCAGCAGTCTGCGCGAGGTGATTCGGGAGGTCAACGGCGAAGTAATCTGACGATCTGACAGCATTCTGGATGCTTCCCCCGCCGGTCGCCGCCGCTCTCCCCCGGCAACTCCGACGGCCCCGATCACCACTCCGACGGCCCAAGCGCGGCCCGGCCCGCACCCCCGGACCCGGCGCCTGCGCGCTCCCCGCCCGACCGGGCGGCCGGACCGCCCGCCGGCACCGCTACGCTGTGCCTTCCCCAGTGTGATGATCTGCCATCAGAGGACGTGGCCATGACGACAAGTCAGGACTTCCCCCAGCAGGGCCCCCAGGGCGAGGACGCCGTCGAGCTGAGCCAGTGGGAACGTTTCGGCGTCGACACCACCACTCCGCACTCGGCGCGCGTGTACGACTACTGGCTGGGCGGCAAGACCAACTTCCCGCCGGACCGCGCCATGGGGCAGGCCATCGAGGAAGCCGTCCCGAGCGTCAAGGAGATGGCCAAGGCCAACCGCGCCTTCCAGGGACGGGCCGTCCGCCACCTGGCCCGGGAGCACGGCATCCGCCAGTTCCTCGACCTCGGCACCGGCATCCCCACCTCGCCGAACACCCACGAGATCGCCGAGGCGGTCAGCCCGGGCACCCGGGTGGTCTACGTCGACAACGACCCCATCGTCCTCGCCCACGCGCGCGCCCTGATGGTCTCCAGCCCGGCCAGCCGCACCACCTACATCCACGCCGACCTGCGCAAGCCCGAGGAACTGTTCGCCGACCCGGCGCTCACCTCCACCCTGGACCTCACCCAGCCGGTCGGCCTGCTGATGATCGCCGTGCTGATGCTGATCGCCGACGAGGACGACCCGTGGGGCCGGGTCGCCGCGCTGCGCGACGCCCTCCCCGCCGGGAGCTGCCTCGCCCTCACCACCCCGACCCAGGACTTCGACCCGGAGGCGGTCGGCAAGGTCGCCGAGGCCGCCCGGGCCGGCGGGATGACGCTGGTGCCGCGCAGCTACGACGACGTGCTCCGCTTCTTCGACGGCTGGGACCTGGTCGAGCCGGGCGTCGCCCCGGTCCTGGCCTGGCGCCCGGACGGCGAGCCGCCGGCCGACCCGAAGGCCGCCTACTACTGGGGCGGCGTCGCCGTCAAGCGGTGACCCCGGCCTCCGGCGGCCGCGCTCCGGGGCTGGTCCGGCGCACCGCCGCCGGCCCCGCCCGGGCCGTGCGACGTCCCGCCGGAGGCGTCACTTCAGCAGCCGCGACAGCCGCCGGTCCGCCAGCGGCTTGCCGCCGGTCTGGCAGGTCGGGCAGTACTGCAGCGAGGAGTCCGCGAACGACACCTCGCGCACGGTGTCCCCGCAGACCGGGCAGGGCTGGCCGGTCCGGCCGTGCACCCGCAGCCCGAGCTTCTTCTCCGCCTTCAGCTCCCCCGCCGCCAGCCCGCGCGAGCGCTCCACCGCGTCGCGCAGCGTGCTGCCGAGCGCCTCGTACAGCCGGGCCGTCTCCTCCTCCGTGAGGCTCGCCGCCAGCTTGTACGGCGACATCCGGGCCGCGTGCAGCACCTCGTCCGAATAGGCGTTGCCCACGCCCGCCAGCACGCTCTGGTCCCGCAGCACCCCCTTGAGCCGGCGCCGGTCGCCGCGCACCAGGGCGGCGAACGCGTCCAGCGTGAAGTCCGGGTCCAGCGGGTCGGGGCCGAGCCTGGCCACCCCGGGCACCTCGGCGGGGTCCGCCACCACGTAGACGGCGAGGCCCTTCTTCGTCCCCGCCTCGGTGAGGTCGAAGCCGTCCGCGGCCTCACCCTCCAACCGCACCCGCAGGGCGAGCGGGCTCTTCGGACTCGGCCTCGGCGGCACGGCGGGCAGGCCGTCCTTCCAGCGCAGCCAGCCCGCCCGGGCGAGGTGGATCACCAGGTGCAGCCCGTCGGCCTCGATGTCCAGGAACTTGCCGCGCCGCGCGACCGGCCCGACCGTGCGCCCCTCCAAGGCCGTCACCGGCGGGTCGTACGTCTTCAGGGCACTGATCGCCACCGGCTGCACCCGGGCGATCACCCGCCCGGTCAACCGCTCGGACAGGAAGGCGCTCAACGCCTCCACCTCGGGCAGTTCCGGCATGCGCCCAGTCTCCCCCAGACCCGCCCCACCCGCGCGCTCTCAACGCGCCGGCCCGTTCCGACCCCAGGGCCGCCCTGCCCGCCCCGCTCCCCCGGCCCTTTCCTCCGAGCTCCGTCTCCCCCGGTTCTCCTCTGCCTCCGGTTCTCCTTTGCCTCCGCCCGGCCCGAAGAGCAGGCTGGGACGCGAGGAGGCGCTGACATGAGCGAGCGCAGCGAGTGGTTCACCGCGGGGTGTGCGCCCCGCGAGGCGAGCGGCGGGCTCGGCGGGGTGGCGCATGAGCACCCTTGAGGAACAGATCGACATCGACGCCCCCGCCCTCGCCGCCTGGGAGCAGTTGCACCGGGTGCACGAGTACCCGCAGTTCGTCGAGGGTGTCCGCAGCGCCCATCCGCACGGCCGGAACCTGGCGCACCTCGGGGTGCGGGTCGGCGGCACCGAGCGTTCGATCGACACCGAGATCACCGATCGCGGCCGCGGCCGGGTGATGGCCTGGCGGACGCTGGACTCCGCCCACCTGCGCGGCGCCTTCGCCCTGCTGCCGCTCGACGCCCGGCACACCCGGCTGCAGATCCGGGTGGAGTACGACCCGGACGCGGTGCACCGCGAGTTCGGCGGGCCGCGCGGCTTCGCCCAGGCCGGGGCGATCGAACGGGCCGTGCGCGAGGACCTGGAGCACTTCCGGCAGCTGGTGGAGGCCCGGGTGAGCGCCGCCGGGGGCGACCCGCACGACGGGCCGTAAGAAGCACATAAGCCCAGCTCAGCACGGGTGGTGAGGCTCTTCACAGCCCGCCGTCCGGCCGGTCGTCCCGCACTCCGCCTGTGGCAGACTCGGATGCCATGGACATCGGCCCGGTCACCAGGACGCTCCGCGCGGCGGTTCTCGCCGCGCTGGTCGTGCTGCTGGCCGGGCTCGGCCAGGTCGTGGTCACCGGCCGTGCGCTGCCGGCCGCCACGATGGGCCTGGCGGCCGTCGCGGCCTTCGCCGTCGCCTTCGCGGCGGCCGGCCGCGAGCGCGGCTACCCGGCGATCGCGGCGGTGTTCGTGCCCCTGGAGCTGGGTGTCAGCGCGCTGTTCGACGTCGCGCAGAGCACCTGTCCGTCCCTGCCGCCCGACGCGGCCCACGGCTTCCAGCCGCTGCTGTGCGGCGGCGGCTCGCTCGGCGGGTTCCTGCTCGGCCACGGGGTCTCCCAGCAGACCGGCGTCCTGCTGCTCCTGCTGCTGCACACGGTGATCGCGCTGGCCGGCGCCTTCTGGCTGCGCCGTGCGGACGCCGCACTGGCCGGTCTGGCCCGGGCCGTCCGGATGCTGGGCGAGTTCCTGCACCGCCACCTCCCGGCCGCCGCCCGCTGGCTGCGGCTGCTCTCCGCGCCCGTCCCGGCCCGTCCGGTGGCGCGGGTGCCGTTCCCCCGCGCCAGCCGGGCGCTGGTTCCGGCCCAGGACGTGGTCGTCCGCCCGGCCGTCCGGCGCGGTCCGCCGGTGTTCGTCCCGGCCGCCTGAGCCTCCTCGCTCAGCCTGCCGCCGCCGCTGCCCCCGCGCGCCGACCCCGACCCCGGTCGCGCCCGCCTTCCGCATGCAGAGAGCACAGGACGACACCCCATGAGCAACACCCGCAGAACCGGCCCGCAGACCGGCCGCCGGCAGACCGCCCGGAACACCGATCCCGGGAACACCGCCACCGAGCGCATGCGCAGCGCCCGCGCCCAGGCCGAGCGCTCCGGCCGGATCCGCCGCCGCGTGGTGGTCGGCGCCGCCTCCGCCGCGGTGCTCGCCCTGGCCGCGGGCGTGGCCTTCGCCGTCGGCGGCTCCTCCGGCTCCTCCTCGGACGCCGCCGCGCGCGGCCCGCTGGTCGTCCCGGCCCACGCGAGCGGCGCCGACGGCACCGTGGTCACCTACGGCAAGGCCGACGCCCCGCACACCCTGGAGATCTACGAGGACTTCCGCTGCCCGTTCTGCGAGCAGTTGGAGACCACCACCGGCAAGGCCGTGCAGCAGCTGGCCGACGACGGCACCTACAAGATCGAGTACCACCTGGCGACGTTCCTGGACGACAACCTCGGCGGGAAGGGCTCGCGCACCGCGCTGGCCGCGGCCGGCGCCGCGCTCAACGAGGGCGTGGACAAGTTCAAGCAGTTCCACGACGTGCTGTACGCCAACCAGCCGGACGAGCGCAGCGACGCCTTCGGCGACGTCAACCACCTGCTGGACCTGGCCGGCCAGGTGCCCGGGCTGAAGACGGACGCCTTCGTCAAGGCCGTCCAGGACGGCACCTACGCGCCGTGGGCGGCCAAGGTCGCCGACGCGTTCGACAAGAGCGGGGTGACGGGCACCCCGACCGTCGAGCTGGACGGCCGGAAGCTGGACGTGCTCACCAACGGCAAGGCCGTCTCACCCGACCAGTTCACCGCGATGGTCAAGCAGGTGACCGGGTGAGGGCCGCCGTCGCGGCCGGGCGGACCGGCGGCGCGAGCCGGCCGTTCGCCTGGCTGCTGGTGATCGCCGGCGCCGTGGGCCTGTTCGCCTCGGCGGTCCTCACTCTGGACAAGATCCGGCTGCTGCGGGATCCGTCGTACGTCCCCAACTGCAACATCAATCCGATCATCAGCTGCGGCTCGATCATGCGAAGCGACCAGGCCGAGGCCTTCGGCTTCCCCAACTCGCTGATCGGCCTGGTCGCGTTCGGGGTGGTCGTGGCGGTGGGCGCCGGGCTGCTCGCCGGGGCGTCGTACCGGCGCTGGTTCTGGCTCGGGCTGCAGGCGGGGACGGTCTTCGGGATCGGCTTCGTCACCTGGCTGATGTACCAGGCGCTGTACCGGATCGGCGCGCTCTGCCCGTACTGCATGGTGGTGTGGGCGGCGGTGATCCCGCTGTTCTGGTACACCACCCTGCACAACCTGCGCAGCGGCGTGATCCCCGTGGGCCCGCGGGCCCGGGTGGTGGTGCGGGAGGCCGCGCGCTACCACTGGGTGGTCCCGGCGCTGTGGTGCGCGGTGATCGCGCTGCTGATCCTCAACCGGTTCTGGTACTACTGGAGCACCCTGATCTGATCCCGGCCGCCGCCCCCGCCGGTACCGGGGGCGGCGGCCCCCTCCCCGGTGAGGTCGCCGATGCGACGCAGGATCGTCCTCTTCATGTCCATGTCCCTGGACGGCTACTTCGAGGGCCCGGAGCACGACATCAGCTGGCACTTCGTCGACGACGAGGTGCACAGCTACGTCAACCGCAGGCTCGCCCGGATGAGCGGTTTCGTCTCCGGCCGGCGCACCCACGAACTGATGGCCGACTACTGGCCCACCGCCGACCAGGACCCGGGCACCTCCCGGCCGGTCGCGGAGTTCGCCGCCCTCTGGCGCACCATGCCGAAGACCGTGTTCTCCCGCACCCTCGACCACGCCGACTGGAACACCACCGTCGTCCGCGAGGTCACCCCCGCGTCGATCGCCGCGCTCACCGCCGGCCCCGGCGGCGACCTCGCCCTCAGCGGCGCCGAGCTGGTCGCGTCCTTCCTGGCCCAGGACCTGGTCGACGGCTACCACCTGCTCGTCCACCCCGTCGTCCTCGGCCGCGGCAGGCACCTCTTCAGCCCGACCGACCGCCCCCTCCCGGTCACCCTGACCGACACCCGGCGCTTCACCAACGGCGTGACCCTGCTCGAGTACGCCCGGAGCGGCCCCTCGCCGCTGGACTAGCGAGGGCGGTCGCGGCGGGGGCCCGCCGCGACCGGGCCGGGCGTCCGTCAGTCCGCGGCCGGGGCGAAGGTGAACCGTTCGACCTCGGCGAGGAGTTCGGCCCGGCGGCGCTCGTCGATGAAGGAGGCCCGGAAGGAGTTGGCCGCCAGGCGGCGGAGCGTCTCCTGGTCGAGGGCGAGGGCCTGGTGGACGGCGCGGAAGTTGTCGTCCACGTAACCGCCGAAGTAGGCCGGGTCGTCGGAGTTGACGGTGACCAGCAGTCCGGCGTCGAGCATCTCGCGCAGCGGGTGGTCCGCGAGGGTGTCGACGCAGCGCAGGCGGACGTTGGAGAGCGGGCAGACGGTGAGCGGGACCTGCTCGCGGACCAGGCGGGCGACGAGTTCGCCGTCCTCCAGGCAGCGCAGGCCGTGGTCGATCCGCTCCACGCCCAGGACGTCCAGCGCCTCGGTGATGTACGAGGCCGGGCCCTCCTCGCCCGCGTGGGCCACGCGCCGCAGACCGGCCTCGGCGGCGCGGCGGTAGACCTCGCGGAACTTCGCCGGCGGGTTGCCGACCTCCGCGGAGTCCAGGCCGATGCCCGAGATCCGGTCGAAGTACGGGCGGGCGGCCTCGAAGGTCTCCAGCGCGGACTCGGCGGACTCGTCGCGCAGGAAGCACATGATCAGCCGGGTACTGATGCCGTACCGCTGCTCGCTGCGCGAGAGCGCGTCCGTCAGCCCGTCCACCACCACGCCGAGCGGCACCCCGCGCGCGGTGTGCGCCTGCGGGTCGAAGAAGATCTCGGCGTGCCGTACGCCCTGCTCGGCGGCGCGGGCCAGGTAGGCGTCGGCGAGGTCGGCGAAGTCCTGCTCGGTGCGCAGCACCGCCATCAGTGCGTAGTACAGGTCCAGGAAGGACTGCAGGTCGCTGAAGGAGTACGCCTGCCGCAGTTCCTCGCTGTCGGTGTAGGGGAGCTTCACGGCGTTGCGCTCGGCGAGGGCGAAGGCGAGTTCGGGCTCGAGGGTGCCTTCGATGTGGAGGTGGAGTTCGGCCTTGGGAAGCGGCATCGGCGATCTGTCCGGAGGTAGAGGGGCGGCCCCGAAGGAACGGGAGGGATTCATCCTACGATCTTGGCGCTCCGGGGAGGCTCCGTCGGCAGGTCCCGGAGCGTCCTCAGCGGCGAGAACAGGGGGAGCGCGCCGGCCGGTACGAGCAGGCCGGTCATCACCCACATCGTCGCCCGCAGACCGATCGTCGCCCCCAGTGCGCCGCCGACGAGCGCAGCGAGCGGGATGGTGGCGTGCAGGACGAACATCGAGCCGGCCGCCACCCGGGTGAGCAGTTCGGGCGGGGCGTAGGACTGCCGGAAGCTGCCGAGCACGACGTTGCACAGCACCACCGCCGCCACGACGGCGAGCGAGCCGACCAGGTACAGCGCCGTCCGCAGGCCCGGCCCGGCCAGCGGCATCAGCAGTCCGAGCGGCAGCGCGGTGAGCAGCACGATCCGCAGCCCGCGCGCCGTCCCCAGCCGGCGGCACAGGGGGCGGGCCGCCAGCGCCCCGAGCACGCCGCCGACCGCGGCGGCGGAGGCGAGGACGCCGACCCAGCCCGGGGCGATCCCGGCCTCCCGGACCAGGAACGGCACCAGCACCGCCTGGTATCCCATGAGCGCGAAGTTGGCGGCCGCGCCGAAGCACAGGAAGGCGCGCAGGTACGGGTCGCGCAGCAGGAAGGCCAGCCCCTCGCGGACCTGACCGAGCATCGCGGCCCGCTCGCGGACCACCGGCTCCGGCCGGGCGCGGATCCGCAGCAACGTGCCGGCCGCGATCAGGAAGCTCACCGCGTCGATGAGCAACCCCGTTGTCGCGCTCAGGAGTTGCACGACGAGGCCGGCCAGCCCGCGCCCGGCGACCTCGGCCGCCGAGTTGCTGCCCGCCAGCTTGGCGTTGCCCTCGATCAGGTCCTCGGGTGCCACCAGCTCGGGCAGGTACGCCTGGTCGGCCGCGTCGAAGAACACCGCCGTCACCCCGCCGAGGAAGGCCACGGCCAGCAGCTGGGCCAGGGTGAGCACGCCGAACCAGCCCGCCACCGGCACGCTCGCGAACAGCGCGGCGGAGCCGAGGTTGCAGACGGTCATCACGGCCCGCCGGGGTGCCCGGCCGACCCACACGCCGGCGGGCAGGCCGAACAGTACCCACGGCAGCCAGACGGCGCTGGTCAGCAGGCCGGTCGCGAGCGGACCGGCGTCCAGGGTGAGCACCGCGACCAGGGGCAGCGCGACGGTCGTGACGCTGCTGCCGAGCCGGCTGACGGTCTGGCCCGCCCACAGCAGTCGGAAGTCGCGGTGGGCGAACAGGCCCCAGCGCGAGCGCAGTCCAGGGCCGCCGGGCGGCGCGGCGAGGGTGGCGGTCATGGCCGCGCCGGGACGCTGTGGGCGAAGGCGAGGACGGTCTCGCGCTCGCGTCCGTCCTCGGGCACCGGCCGGTCCGCCCACTTCCGGATCACCGCGTGCAGGTCCGCGGCCAGGTCCCTGGCCTCCTCCGGGGTGAGCCGCAGCCAGGACTGGGTGGCCACCGAACAGCCGTCCTGCCAGTCCGGCCCGTAGCCGCCGCGCCGGGCGTGCCACTCGCGGACCAGCTCGACCTGGCGTTCCAGCAGGATCGACCCGGCCGCGTCCGCGACCGCCTCGGCGACCGGATCGCCGTCGAAGTCGGCCCTGGTCCAGCTGAGTTCACGGTCGGCCAACCGCCACCACCGCTCGCGCCGGTTCCGGGCGAGTTCGGGCGCCTCCTCGATCAGCCCGCTCTCGGCGAGCACCTTGAGGTGGTGGCTGACGTTGCCGACCGCCTGCCCGGTGCGATCGGCGAGCCGGCCCACGGTGCCGGGGCCGTCGACCTTCAGCAGGTCGAGCAGACGGCGGCGCAGCGGGTGGGTGAGGGCGGCGAGCACCCGGGAGTCGGAGATCCTCCGGGTGCCGTGCGGTTCGTCGGTCCTGTCGTCCATGCCCGGAACAGTACCAACAAGAGCTCTTGTACGACAGACTTTGTACGATTTCGCTTGTGCAATTTCTCCCGTCCATCGCACCGGCCAGCTGGAGGCCGAGCCGCCCGCGGATCACGGGGGGGTGTACCGGCGCCGACAGCGGGCAACCGGTAGAAGAGGGCTTCCGCCGAGGAGGTACGAGATGCGGCACGCCGACGACCCGCACATCCGGCCCGAGGGCGTCTCCCCGCACGCCCTGGGCAACGACACCCTGCTGCACGAGCTGGAACAGCTGCACCGCACGCGCCACGAGACGTTCCTGTACGGCTCCGAGGAGGCGCTGAAGCGCCACACCCTGCGCACCGGCCAGCTGGAAGCCGAGTACCTGCACCGCTTCCCCGACCGGCAGGTCACCGCCGGGCGGACCAGGGCCGGGGCCAGGGCCCGGGAGGCGGCGGCCCGGGTGGAGTCGCTGCCCGAATGAGGCCGCGCGACCGCGCCCGGCGGGACACGCCGGGCGCGTAGGCGTGCCCGGGGCGGGGCAGTCGGGGAGGGTGTGAGCACAGACGCACCGGACCCGGACCACCCCAGGGAGCCCCGCATGCCCATCGCCAGCGTCAACCCCGCGACCGGCGAGACCCTCCAGACCTTCGAACCGCTGGACGCCGCCGGGATCGAACGCCGACTGGCCCTCGCCGAGGCCGCCTTCCAGCGCTACCGCGACACCTCATTCGCCGACCGCGCCGCGCTGCTGCGCCGGGCGGCCGACCTGCTGGACCAGGACCAGGAGGCCGTCGCCCGGACGATGACGGAGGAGATGGGCAAACCGCTCACCGCCGCCCGGGCCGAGGCCGCCAAGTGCGCCAAGGCGATGCGCTGGTACGCCGACAACGCCGAGGCGCTGCTCGCCGACGAGCACCCGGACCCGGCCGACGTGACCGACTCCGGGGCCGCCCGCGCGTACGTCCGCTACCGCCCGATGGGGCCGGTCCTCGCGGTGATGCCGTGGAACTTCCCGTTCTGGCAGGTCATCCGCTTCGCCGCGCCGGCCCTGATGGCGGGCAACGTCGGGCTGCTCAAGCACGCCTCCAACGTGCCGCGCACCGCGCTCGCGCTGGAGGAGCTGTTCCGGCGGGCCGGATTCCCCGAGGGCTGCTTCCAGACGCTGCTGATCGGCTCGGGCGCCGTCGAGGACGTGATCCGGGACCGCCGGGTCGCGGCCGTCACCCTCACCGGCAGCGAGCCGGCCGGACGGTCGGTCGCCGCCACCGCGGCGGACGAGGTGAAGAAGGCGGTGCTGGAGCTCGGCGGCAGCGACCCGTACGTGGTGATGCCGAGCGCCGACCTGGACGCGGCGGTGGCCACCGCCGTCAAGGCCCGGGTGCAGAACAACGGCCAGTCCTGCATCGCCGCCAAGCGCTTCATCGTGCACGCCGACGTCTACGACCGCTTCACCTCGGCCTTCACCGAGGCGATGCGCTCGCTGCGGGTCGGCGACCCGATGGACGAGGACACCGACGTGGGCCCGCTGGCCAGCCGCCAGGGCCGCGACGACCTGGAGGAACTGGTCGAGGACGCCCGCACCCACGGCGCCCGGGTCGAGTGCGGCGGCGGCCGCCCGATGGGCTGGGACACCGGCTACTTCTACGAGCCGACCGTGCTGACCGGCATCACGCCGGCGATGCGGATCCACCAGGAGGAGACCTTCGGCCCGGTCGCCACCGTGTACCGGGTCGCCGACCTGGACGAGGCGGTGGCCGTCGCCAACGACACCCCGTTCGGCCTCAGCTCCAACGTCTGGACGACCGATCCGGCTGAGCAGGAGCGCTTCGTGCGCGACATCCAGGCCGGCGGGGTGTTCTTCAACGGCATGACCGCCTCGCACCCGGCGCTGCCCTTCGGCGGCGTGAAGCGCTCGGGCTTCGGCCGGGAGCTGTCCGGGCACGGCATCCGGGAGTTCTGCAACGTCACCACCGTGTGGATCGGCTGAGCCCCACCCGGACACCGGTGCGCCCCGGCTCCCGGGGCGCACCGTACGGCCGGGTCAGGAGGAGGCCATCCGGTGCCTGCCCCGGCCGGGCGTCACCCAGCGGGCCACGACGCCGACCATCGCGATGAACGTCAGGGCCCAGAAGATCGCCATCAGCACCAGGAGCGCCAGCAGGTCCACCTGGACCGCGACCATGCACAGGCCGATCGAGAGCGCGATCATGAAGGTCACCACGGTCGGACTGAGGCTGAGCAGCCAGTGCCACGCCCGGTGCCCCCAGCTCGGGTTCTGCGGCGCGTCGGGGCCGGTGTCGAGTTCCTTGTAGGTGAGCAGGTCCATCAGGATCGCCTCCAGTGCGGGAAGGGAGGGAGAGCCTGGCCCCCGGGAGGGGTCAGGAGACCTTGCGCGGTGCCGCCGACTTCGCGGCCCTGCCGGACTTGGGCGGCTCCGCGGACTTGGTGGACTTCGTGGACCGCACGGAATTCGCGGACTTGGCCGATGTCGCGGCCTTGCGGGTGGTGGTCCTCTTCGCCGCGCCGGTCCCCTCGGCCGCCTCGGCGGTCTTCTTCGCCGCGGCGCGCTTGCGGGGCGCCGGTTTCCGCGCCGGGGCCTCCTCGGACGCCGCTTCCTCCGCCGCCCGTTCCCCCTCCGCCGGCGCCCGGCCGCCCTTGGCCTGCCGGAGGCTGCTGCGCAGCGCCTCCATCAGGTCGATCACGTTGTCCGGCGCCGCGCCGGGCTCCTCCTCGTGCGGGACCTCGACGCCCTCCAGCCGCGCGGTGATCACCTGCTGGAGCGCCTGCTGGTAGTCGTCGTGCAGCTGGGACAGGTCGAAGTCCTCGGAGAGGGTGTCCATGAGCGACCGCGCCATCTTGAGCTCCTGCGGCCGGACGGTGACGTTCTCCTCGGGCGCGATCCCGGTGGCCGGGCGGACCTCGTCGGGCCAGATGCAGGTCTGCAGCACCAGCGTCCCGTCGTGCACCCGCAGCACGGCCGGCGACTCCCGGGTGCGCAGCGCGATCTTGGTGACCGCGATCTGCCCGGACTCCACCAGCGCGTCGCGCAGCAGGGCGTACGGCTTGGCGGCCGCCTTGTCGGCGACGCCCACGTAGTAGGCCTTGGAGAACATCAGCGGGTCGATCTCGCCCTCGTCCACGAAGGCCAGGACGTCGATGACCTTCTTGCTGGGCAGCGGCAGGTCGGCGAGGTCCGCGTCGCTGAGCGTGACGGTGCGGCCGTCGGGCGACTCGTAGCCCTTGGCGATCTCGGCGTACGGGACCTCCTTCTCCTCCCGTTCGCAGTACCGCTTCATCCGCACCCGTGCGCCGTCCTTGGCGTGCACCTGGTGCAGCGCGACGTCGTGCTCCTGGGTCGCGGAGTACAGGTGGACGGGGATGCTGACCAGCCCGAAGCTGATCGTCCCCTTCCAGGTGGTCTGCATGGGGTCGCTCCTGGAACGGCCGGGCGGCGTCGGGATTGCCCCGAGAGTCCCACTCTGCCCGGGTTTGCGCAGATCGGCCACACCGCGCTCACAATGGGGCCAGGAGGTGGATGCGGATGACCGCCACGCGCCGGACCAGCCCCACCCCGCCGCCCGAACGCACGACGTACCGGGTGACGTACACCGCACCCGGGGACGACCGGGTGCGCGAGGACGTGGTCACCGTGACGCCCGGGTACTCGCAGGAGAGCGACATCCCGCGCATCCTGGCCGCCCGTCTCGCCGGTCACCCACGGGGCCAACCGGCGGTCGTCGTGCTCGACCTGCGCGAGATCCGGCCTCCCGAGCGGTGACATTGCGTCAGATCTGAGCTTCCCCTGCACCCAGTTCACCGGCCGTGACCTGGCCTTTTGGGTTCGGTAAGCGAACAGTTATCAAAGAATTGTTCCGATACCCGGGCGTAGAAGTTACGTTTCACCGCATTGCGCGGGTCTGTCCCCCCACCCTCTGCGCGACGAGCCGAGGGTCGCCGCGCTGGAAAGGCACAGGGCACCCCTGAATGAGTGCGAACACCACCAAGCCGGCCACGGCCGACTCGGCCCCCCACCCCCAGGGCCCGATAGGACACGGCGGCGACGGCCACCTGAAGGCCGGGCTCAAGAACCGCCACCTGTCGATGATCGCGATCGGCGGCGTGATCGGCGCCGGTCTGTTCGTCGGCTCCGGCGCGGGCATCGCCTCGACCGGTCCGGGCATCCTGCTCTCCTACGCACTGGCCGGCGCGCTGGTCGTGCTGGTGATGCGGATGCTCGGCGAGATGGCGGCGGCCGACCCGCAGAGCGGCTCCTTCTCGGCGTACGCGGACCGCGCGCTGGGCCGCTGGGCCGGCTTCACCATCGGCTGGCTGTACTGGTTCTTCTGGGTCGTCGTGCTCGCCGTCGAGGCGACCGCCGGCGCCAAGATCCTCAACAACTGGGTGCCCGGCGTGCCGCAGTGGGGCTGGGCGCTGATCGTGATGGCGGTGCTCACCGCCACCAACCTGTTCTCGGTCTCCTCCTACGGCGAGTTCGAGTTCTGGTTCGCCGGGATCAAGGTCGTCGCGATCGCCGCCTTCCTGGTGATCGGCACGCTCGCCGCGTTCGGCCTGCTGCCCGGCACCCACGCGGTGGGCGCCAGCAACCTGACCGGCCACGGCGGCTTCCTGCCGCACGGGGTGGGCGCGGTGTTCACCGGCATGCTCACCGTCGTCTTCGCCTTCATGGGCAGCGAGATCGTCACCCTGGCCGCCGGCGAGTCGGAGGACCCGGAGAAGGCGGTCAGCAAGGCCACCAACAGCGTGATCTGGCGCATCGGGATCTTCTACCTGGGCTCGATCCTGCTCGTGGTCACCCTGCTGCCCTGGGACTCCGCGGCCGTCAAGAGCAGCCCGTACGTGGCGGTGCTCGACCACATCGGCATCCCGGGCGCCGGCCAGGTGATGGACGTCATCGTGCTGACCGCCGTGCTCTCCTGCCTCAACTCCGGGATGTACACGGCCTCCCGGATGGCCTTCTCGCTCGGCCAGCGCGGCGACGCGCCCAAGGCCTTCGCGAAGGTGACCGACCGCGGCGTGCCGCGCACGGCCATCCTCGCCTCGGTGGTGTTCGGCTTCGTCGCCGTCTTCTTCAACTACACCTCGCCGGACACGGTGTTCGCCTTCCTGCTCAACTCCTCCGGCGCGGTCGCGCTCTTCGTCTGGCTGGTGATCTGCGCCACCCAGCTGCGGATGCGCAAGATCATCGAGCGCGAGATGCCCGAGCGGCACACCGTCCGGATGTGGCTGTACCCGTACCTCACCTGGGTCGCCATCGGCATGATCGGGTTCGTGGTGGCGTACATGTTCACCGACGCCGACGGCCGCAAGCAGATGTACCTGTCGCTGGTCGCGGCCGCGATCGTGCTCGGCGCCTCGGCCGTGGTGGGCCGACGGCGGCGGGCCGCGGTGGCGGCGGACTCCTGACCCGTCCCCACCGCGCCGGAGACGCCGGGCCCGGGAGCCGTTGCGGAGGCTCCCGGGCCCGGTGCCGTTCCACGGGCCACCGCCACGACGGCACCGCAGCCTCGTAATTCGCCGCCGCAGCCCTCGCGACCCGCCGCCCGGGCCCTCGCAACCCACCGCCCGGGCTCTCGCGACCCGGCACAAGGCCCTCGCAAGCCCTCCGCCGCAGCCCTCGCAACCCGCCGCACGGGCCCTCACGACCCGCTGCCCGGGCGCCGAGCCGCCACCGCTCCGTCACGCTGCGTCGAGATCGGCACGGCGGGCCTGTGAGCCCGCCCACAGGGGTTTTCGCGTCTACGACCGTGGATAGTGGAGGGCCCCGGCGGCCGCACCGCCAGGCCGGCCCGGCCGTGCCCGGGCCGCGGGCGCCGCTGCCGCGTCCGGCCTGAAGAAGCCAGGCCACCGGCCATCCGGCCCTCGCGATCCCCGGTCGGCGCCCACCCGCGAGCCCGACGTGGACAATCCGGACAATCCCTACCTAACACCCCGCCGAACCCGGCCGAAGACCCGCCGCAGCCACTATGCGCTGTAGTAGCGAGCTCCTTTGCCACCCGTCCTCGGCCCTGCCAAGAATGGTCCGTCGCCAGGCAGCGCCGGCCGGCCCAGTCCGCCGCGCAGCCCGCCCGCCCCGCCGTCACCGCCGGGGCGCCACGGCCGTTCCGGACGGCCGCGCGGGCCCCACTCACCCGGAGCCCACGCGATGCCCCGCACCGGTGCCACCGCACCGCACGGCCCCCGACGGAAAAGGATTGTCCGCTTCATGCAGCTCAGCCATGCCCGCCGCAACTCCCTGATCACCGGCGTCGCGACCATCGTGGTCGCCGGCGCCGCCACGGCCGCCCTCGCCATCCCGCAGGCCGGGAACTCCGCCGAAGCGGCCGCCCCCGTGGCCGCCGTCAGCGTGGACGGCAAGCCGGTCGCCGACCAGGCCCAGGCAGACACCGCTGCAGCTGCCCAGCAGGCCGCCCAGCAGGCCCAGGACGCCCGGGCCAAGGCCGAGGCGGACGCCGCCGCCCAGGCGCAGGCCCAGGCCGACGCCCAGGCCAAGGCGGACGCCCAGGCCAAGGCCGAGGCCGAGGCGAAGGCCCAGGCGGACGCCAAGGCCCAGGCCGACGCCGCCGCCTCCCGCTCGCAGCAGCGCCAGGACCCGAACAGCTTCTCCGGCACCCCGCAGCAGATCGCCGCGCAGATCGTGCCGGCCGGCCAGCTCCAGTGCTTCAGCAACATCGTGTTCCACGAGAGCAGCTGGAACCCCCAGGCCGTCAACGCCTCCTCCGGCGCCTACGGCCTGGTCCAGGCCCTGCCCGGCTCCAAGATGGCCTCGGCCGGCGCCGACTGGCGCACCAACCCGGCCACCCAGATCAAGTGGGGCCTGAACTACATGAACAGCCGCTACGGCAGCCCCTGCGGTGCCTGGTCGTTCTGGCAGGCCCACCACTGGTACTGAGCCGACCCCCGCTCGGCCCCGGCCCGCGACGCGCACTCCGCGTCGCGGGCCGCGCCGCGTCCGGGGCCATGCGGCGTCCCGGGCCATGCGGTGTCCCGGGCCGTACGGTGTCCCGGGCCGCGCGGCGTCCCGGGCCGTCCCGCGCCCGAGGCCGTGCCGCGTCCCGTCCTGGCGTGGACGCGTCCGGAAGGCGGCGTGAAGATCTGGCGGACGGTCGTACGATTTGCGGCCAATTGCTCGTAATTACAGGCCGTCAGGGCTTTGCCACGGTTCGCGCGCCCTCTTACGCTCCGGCGTCATGCCCTCACCCCTGATCAGCGTCGTGCTCTCCGCCTACGACCGACACGGACAGCTCGCCGACTGCCTGGACTCGCTGCTCGCCCAGACCCTGGCGGACGTCGAGGTCATCGTGGTCGCGGACCGCTCCCCCGAGACCCCGGGCGGGCTCGCCGACGCGTACGCGGCGAAGCACCCGCGGATGTCCGCGCTGCACCTGAACGCCGCGGTCGGGGTCGGAGTGAGCCGGAACGCGGGCGCGGCGCGGGCCACCGGCGAGTACCTGCTGTTCCTGGACGCCGACCACCTGCTGCCCCGGGACGCCCTCCAGACGCTCGCCGACCGGCTGAAGCAGACCGGCCCGGTGGACGTGCTGCTGTTCGGCCACTCCCGGCGCCACAACGACCGCGACTGGCCCGGCGGGGCCGAGGCGCTGCTCGCCGAGGCCGGGCCCGAGGTCTTCGCCCCCTTCGACCGGCCCGCGCTGTTCGGCGCGCCGCCGCTGATCTGGGACCGGCTGATCCGCCGCGGCCACTGGGAGGAGCTCGGGCTCGCCTTCCCGGACGGCAGGTACGAGGAGATCCCGGTCGTCCACGCCGCGCTGCTCGCCGCCCGCAAGGCCGCCGTGCTGCCGCGCGAGTGCGTCCAGCTCCGCCGCCGGGAGACCGTCCACCCCTCCGGCGGCCCGGGCAGCAGCGTGTTCGACCTGTTCGAGCAGTACGAGCGCAGCTTCGCGCTGCTGGAGGACCAGCCGCACCTGTACGCGGTGCGCGACGCGCTGTTCATCCGGATGATCCGGCACTACCTGTTCGTCTTCGACCTCGCCGGCTGCGTCGCCCGGGCCGAGCGGCCGCAGTTCTTCCACCGGGCCGCCGAGCACCACCGCCGCTTCCAGCCGCCGGGCCACCGCAAGCCGGGCGGACGCGAGGGGATCAAGTTCTCCCTGCTGGCCGGCGGCGCCTATCCGGCCTTCGAGGTCGCCAAACTCTCGCACATCGCACGCGGCAGCCTCACCGGCCGGAAGTAGCCCCCCGCGAGACGCCGGCCGACCGCGGACGGCGAGTCGGCGACCGCGGCGAGTCGGCGACCGCGTCGGACGGAGGCCGTCACCCGGCACTCCGTCGGCGGTACCCCCGCCGCGTCCGGTACCCGGGCGGCGCCGCGGCTGCGATCATCGGCGGAGCCGTCTGCCGCCGCACCGCCCGGGAGGTCCCTGGTGAGCCGTCCGTCCCCCCGTCCCGGGGCCGAACTGGCCCGCGAGCTGAGCGCCGTGCTGCGCGGGGAGGTCCGCTTCGGGGCCGCC
Organism: Kitasatospora sp. NPDC001539; assembly: GCF_040298565.1. Taxonomy (NCBI): domain Bacteria; kingdom Bacillati; phylum Actinomycetota; class Actinomycetes; order Kitasatosporales; family Streptomycetaceae; genus Kitasatospora; species Kitasatospora sp. NPDC001539. Next base: position 22,510 of record NZ_JBEPAK010000016.1, read on the forward strand.
GAGCGGACCGTCTACGGCCACGACGCCTCCAACTACCGGCAGGTGCCGCTCGGCGTCGTGAAACCCGCGGACCTGGACGACGTGCGCACCGCGCTGGCGCTGTGCCGCGAGCACCGGGTGCCCGTGGTGCCGCGCGGGGCGGGGACCAGCATCGGCGGGCAGGCGATCGGCCCCGGCGCGGTGGTGCTGGACTTCCGCCGCCACCTGGGCTCCGTCCTGGAGATCGACCCGCAGGCCCGCACCGCGCGTGTCCAGCCCGGCACCGTCCTGGACGACCTCCAGCGCGCCGCCGGGGCGTACGGGCTGCGCTTCGGCCCCGACCCGTCCACCCACAGCCGCTGCACGATCGGCGGCATGATCGGCAACGACTCCTGCGGCTCCCACTCGCTCGCCTGGGGCCGCACCGCCGACAACGTGGAACGCCTGGAACTGCTGCTCGCCGACGGCACCGAGCTGACCGTCGGCGGCCGGCTCGACGCGCGGGAGCGGGCGGCGCTGCGCGCCCTGCCCGGCCGCACGGGCCGCCTCCACCGCGATCTCCAGGAGTTCACCGACCGCAACCTCGGCACCATCCGGCAGGGCATGCCGCAACTGCCGCGCCGCACCTCCGGCTACCCGCTGGACGCGCTGCTGCCCGAGCACGGCCACGACCTGGCCCGGGCGCTGACCGGTACCGAGGGCACCTGCGCGCTGCTGCTCGGCGCCACCGTCCGGCTCGTCGAGGCCCCGCCCGCGCGCGCCCTGGTGGTGGCCGGCTACCCCGACGAGGGCGCCGCCGCCGACGCCGTCCCGGCGCTGCTGCCGCTCGGCCCGCTGACCGCCGAGGGCATGGCCGCCGACCTGATCGCCGCGCTGCTCGCCGCGGGCCCGCGCCCGCCCGCGCTGGACCGGCTGCCCGCCGGGGCGTGCTGGCTGTTCCTGGAGACCGGCGGCGCGACGGCCCTGGAGGCCTACCAGGCCGCCCGCCGGCTCGCCGACCAGGTGCGCCGCGAGCCCACCGCCACCGTCGCGCTGGTCACCGACCCGGTGGAGCAGCGGCAGCTGTGGGCCGTCCGGGAGGCGGGCGCCGGGATCGTCACCCGGCTGCCGGGAGGCGGCGAGGCGTGGCCCGGCTGGGAGGACTCCGCCGTCCCGCCCGAGCGGCTCGGCGACTACCTGCGGGACCTGCGCGCCCTGCTGCGGCGGCACGGCCTGCGCGGCGTCCCGTACGGGCACTTCGGCGACGGCTGCGTGCACCTGCGGATCGACTTCCCGCTGGACGAGCCCCAGGGGGTGCTGGTCTTCCGGGAGTTCCTCGAGCAGGCGGCCGACCTGGCGGTCTCCTACGGCGGTTCGCTGTCCGGCGAGCACGGCGACGGCCAGGCCCGGGCGGAGTTGCTGCCGCGCATGTACCCGCCGGACGTGATCGACCTGTTCGGCGAGTTCAAGCGGATCTGGGATCCGGAGAACCTGCTCAACCCGGGCGCGCTGGTCGACCCGCGCCCGCTCGACGCCGACCTGCGCTTCATCCCCGCCACCGCGGGCCGACCGCTGCCGCTGGCCCTGCCGTACGAACAGGACGGCGGCAGCCTCGCCAAGGCGGTCCACCGCTGCGTGGGCGTCGCCAAGTGCGTGGACCCGACCACCGGGGTGATGTGCCCCAGCTACATGGCCACCGGCGAGGAACGGCACTCCACCCGGGGCCGGGCCCGGCTGCTCGCCGAGATGCTGCGCGGCATGGCGGTGCCCGACGCCCAACGGGCCCAGGGACCGATCGCGGACGGCTGGCGCTCGGAGGAGGTGCGGGAGGCCCTGGACCTCTGCCTGAGCTGCAAGGGCTGCGCGAGCGACTGCCCGGTCCACGTCGACATGGCCACCTACAAGGCCGAGTTCCTGCACCAGCACTACCGGCACCGGCCGCGCCCGCTCGCGCACTACTCGATGGGCTGGCTGCCGTTGTGGCTGCGGGCGGTCTCACGCGCGCCGGCGGCCGCGAACTCGCTGGTCCGCTCGCCAGCCGGCACCCTGCTCAAGCGGCTCGGCGGGATCGACCGGCGCCGGGTGCTGCCGGTCTTCCCGCCCGAGACCTTCACCCGCTGGTACCGGCGGCACCGGGCCCAGCAGCCGCCTGCGGCCGGCGCCCGGCCGGTGCTGCTGTGGCCGGACACCTTCTCCGACCACCTCCAGCCGAACGTGCTGCGCTCGGCGGTCGAGGTGCTGGAGCACCTGGGCTTCGACGTCCGGCTTCCGGCCGGGCCGGTGTGCTGCGGCCTCACCTGGTACTCCACCGGCCAACTCGGCACCGCCCGCCGGGTGTTGCGCCGCAGCCTGCGGACGCTGGCGGCCTCCGGGCTGCCGGCCGACACCCCCGTGGTGGGCCTCGACCCCAGCTGCACCGCCACCCTGCGCGAGGACCTCCCCCGGCTGCTCGGCGCGGACGGCCGCCCGCTCGCCGCCCGCACCCGCACCTTCGCCGAGTTCGTCGACGAGTTCGCCCCGGACGCGCCACTGCCCCGCATCCCGCTGGACGCCGTCACCCAGACCCACTGCCACCAGCACGCCGTGCTCGGCAGCGCCGCGGACCGCCGGGTCGAGGCCCGCCTCGGCCTGCACAACCGGGTGCTGGACTCCGGCTGCTGCGGACTGGCGGGGAACTTCGGCTTCGAGGACGGGCACTTCGAGGTCTCCGAGGCGATCGCCGAGCGCGTGCTGCTGCCCGAGGTCCGGGCCGCCGCACCGGAAACGGTCGTGCTGGCCGACGGCTTCAGCTGCCGCACCCAGATCGCCCAACTCGCCGACGGCCGACGGGCCCTGCACCTGGCGGAGCTGATCGCCCGCGCGCTGCGCGCCGACGCCTGACGCCGGGCGCGGGCTGCCGCGCCCCGCGAGCCTCGACGACGCGCGCCACGACACGCGACCGGGAGGTCGGCCCCGCGTGCGCGGCGGCCTCCTCCCGGTCCGGCTCCGGTCAGCCCTGCAGTGCCTCCTTCTTGGGCGGCTCCTCCGCGCACACCGCCGCCACGAACTCGGCGACCCGCGCCTGGGGCATCCCGCGCGCGATGTCCGCCTCGCTGATCATGCCGACCAGCTTGTGCTCCGGGTGGTTGATCACCGGCAGCCGGCGGACCTGGTACTGCTCCATCACCCGCAGCACCTGCTCGCAGTCCTCGTCCGCCTCCACCGTCATCGGCCGTCCGAGCGCGAGATCGCCCGCCGTCACCTGTGCCGGGTCGCGCCCCTCCGCGACGCAGCGCAGCACGATGTCGCGGTCGGTCACGATGCCCAGCAGTCTGTCGTTCTCGCCGCAGATGGGCAGGGCGCCCACATGCCGCTCCCGCATGATCCGGGCTGCGGCGGCGAGCGTCTCGTGCTCGCGGATGCACTCCGCGCCCTGGTGCATGATGTCGCCGGCTCTGGTCATGGTCCGCCTCCTGACCTGGCTCCTTCTCCCCCGTCCATCGTGGTCCGGGCCTGCACCACCCGCCACCGGGCACCGTCACGGAGTCGCCCGCGGCTCCGCGTCCGCCGCCCCGGCCTGCCGGTCCGCCTCCGCGGGACCGCCCTCCAGCTCCGGGTCGTCCAGCGGCGAGCGGGACAACACCTCCTCCAGCGGCGGCAGTTCCCGCTTGGCCGACTCCCGGTCCGGCCCGGCCGCCGGGACGTCGCCGCTCTCCACCGCCTGCTCCACGGACTTCGCGGCGGCGGCGGCCGAAGCGGCCGCCAGCAGGTCGCGCTGCTGGGACTCCGTCGCGCTGTCCAGGAACCGCAGCAGCTCCACCGGGAAGGGCAACACCAGCGTCGAGTTCTTCTCCGCCGCGACCTCCACCACGGTCTGCAGCAGGCGCAGTTGCAGCGCCGCCGGGGTCTGGCTCATCACGGAAGCCGCCTCCGACAACCGCGACGAGGCCTGGTACTCGCCGTCCGCGGTGATGATCCGGGCCCGCCGCTCACGCTCCGCCTCCGCCTGGCGCGCGATCGAGCGCTTCATCGACTCCGGCAGGGCGACGTCCTTGATCTCCACCCGGTCGATCTGGATGCCCCAGCCCAGCGCCGGGCTGTCGATCATCAACTCCAGACCCTGGTTGATCGGTTCGCGGTTGGCCAGCAGGTCGTCCAGCTCGCTCTTGCCGATGATCGAGCGCAGGGACGTCTGCGCGACCTGGGAGATCGCGAAGTTGTAGTCCTGCACGTTGACCGTCGCCTTCACCGGGTCCAGCACCCGGTAGTAGACCACCGCGTCCACCCGGACGGTCACGTTGTCCCGGGTGATGCCCTCCTGCGCCGGGATCGGCATCGTCACGATCTGCACGTTCACCCGGCGCAGCCGGTCCGCGATCGGCATCAGCGCGACCAGCCCCGGCTGGCGGATCTCCTTGCGGACCCGCCCGAAGCGGAAGACCACCCCCTGCTGGAACTGCTGCACCACCCGGATGCTCATGGCCGCCCACACCGCCCCCAGCCCGACCAGCCCCCCGAGAGCCCCCAGCACCGCATCGACGATCATCGCGGCCTCCTCGCGGCCTCCGCGCACACCGGCGGCTCCGGCCACCGATCCGGGCGGGCCGGGCCGGGGCATCCGGAGCAACTGCTTCCACGCTACGCCTGCCCGGCCCGGCCGGACGACTGCCGGGGCAGCGCGGAGGAACCCCTAGGATCGATGCATGTCGCAGTCCCCCGCCGACGACCCCGACCACCCCCGCCACCCCGCCGAGGCCGCCGCCCGGGCCCCCGGACTCGCCGCGCTGGACCGCGTGGTCACCGGCTGCCGGGCCTGCCCCCGCCTGGTCGAATGGCGCGAGGCGACCGCCCTCACCAAGCGCCGCGCCTACCAGGACTGGGACTACTGGGCCCGCCCGATCCCCGGCTTCGGCCCGCCCGACGCCCCGCTCGTCCTGGTCGGCCTCGCCCCCGCCGCCCACGGCGCCAACCGCACCGGCCGGATCTTCACCGGCGACCCCTCCGGCGACCTCCTCTACGCCGCCCTCTACCAGCTCGGACTGGCCAACCGCCCCGAGTCCGTCCGACACGGCGACGGCCTGGAACTGCACGGGGTGCGGATCACCGACCCGGTCCGCTGCGCCCCGCCCGACAACAAGCCCAGCACCGCCGAGCGCGACACCTGCCGCCCCTGGATCACCCGTGAGCTGGAGATGATGCGCCCCACCGTGCGGACCGTCGTCGCGCTCGGCGGCTTCGCCTGGCAGGCCATGCTCCCGGTGATCGCCGACGCCGGCTGGGTGGTCCCCCGCCCCCGCCCCGTCTTCGGCCACGCCGCCCGGGTCACCCTGCCCGCCCGCGACGGCGGCCCCGACCTACGGCTCTACGGCTGCTACCACGTGAGCCCCCGCAACACCAACACCGGCCGCCTCACCACGGCGATGCTCGGCGACCTGCTCCGTGACGCCGCCCACTCGGCAGGGCTCACCACCCGGTAGCGGGCCGGGGCGGACCGTCCGCCCGTCCACCCGGTCCGCTCGCCGCCGTACCGGTGGCGTCCGGAGGCGCTCCGGGCGGTACCGGTGGGCCGCCGTCGACCTCGTGCGTGCCGCTGAGGGGACGTCACCCGACGCGGGACCGGCACGCGCCCTCGTGCCGGGAGCGAGTGCCATGGCATACTCCCGAACGTGACGACCTCCTCCACCCATGCGACCAGGGCCCTGCGGGCCGCGGTGTTCACCGCGCTCGCCGTGCCGATGGCCGCGCTGGGTCAGGTGGTCATCACCGGTCGCCCGCTGCCGCTGTCGCTGGTGGCCGCGGTGAGCGCCGCCGTCTTCCTGGTCTCTGCCGCACTGGCCGGCGGGGAGCGGCGGTTGCTGCACATCTCCGGTGTGATGGTGCCGGTGGAGCTGCTGCTCAACACCACCTTCAACCTGGGCCAGACCGGCTGTGGGCCGGTGCTGTCCGAGCACGTATCCGCCCGCGGGGTCAACCTGCTGGTGTGCGGCGGCGGTTCGGTGGACGGCTCGCTGCTGGGCGGCCCGCTGGGGCATGCCGGGCAGTCGGCACCCGCCGCCACCCAACTGCTGCTCCTGGCGGTGCACCTGGCGATCGCGCTGGCCGCCTCCGTCTGGCTGCGGCTGGGTGACGCCGCGTTGTCGGGCCTGGCCCGGGCGCTGCGCGCGCTGCGCCAGTCGCTGACCCGCCCCCTGCGGGCGCTGGTCCTCCTGCTGCTCCCCGCCCCGGCGCGTCCGGTGCTGCGGGTACCGCTGCCGGCCTCGGACCGTGAGCGGCCGCGCCGCGAGGACGTGGTGCTGAGCCCGGCACCCCGGCGCGGTCCGCCGTCCTTCGCGCCTGCCTGCTGACCGCTTCCGGCAACCGGCCTTCCGGTGGTCCGCCTCACGGTGGCCCGACCTCACGCCGGCCCGCCCCGCGGTGACCTGCGTTCCGGGCCGCCCGGCCCCCGCACGCCCGCAGGCAGTGCGCACGACTCCCGCGTTCACCGACCCCGCCGCACCCGAGCGGCCTCCGCGCGCACCCGCGCGCCGCGTACAGGAGTTGACTTCCCCATGGCTCAGTCCCCGAGCAAGCAGCAGGCCAAGCGCATCAGCGCCCGTGAACGGATCCAGGAGGCGCAGCGCCGTGAGCAGCTGGCGGCCAAGCGCCGTCAGCGGATCGTGGTGAGCGTCTCCGCCGTCGTCGTCCTCGCCCTCGCGGGCGGCGTCGCGCTCGCGGTCAGCTCGGCTTCGGGCAAGGACGACAAGGCCTCCGCGGCCTCGTCCTCGGCCCCGCTGGTCGTCCCGGCGAACGCCACCGGCCCGGACGGCACCGTGATCACCTACGGCAAGGCCGACGCCCCGCACACCATGGAGGTGTACGAGGACTTCCGCTGCCCGGTCTGCAAGCACTTCGAGGCGGCGAACGGCCAGAGCGTCATGCAGCTGACCGAGGACGGGCAGATCAAGGTGGAGTACCACCTGGCGGCCTTCCTGGACAAGAACCTCGGCGGCAAGGGCTCGCGCACGGCGTTGGCCGCGGCCGGCGCCGCACTGAACGAGGGCGTGGACAAGTTCAAGGCGTTCCACGACGTGCTGTACGCCAACCAGCCCGACGAGCGCGAGGACGGCTTCGGCGACGTCAACCACCTGTTGGACCTGGCCGGCCAGGTGCCCGGGCTGAAGACGGACGCCTTCGTGAAGGCCGTCACCGATCGCACCTACGCGCCGTGGGCGGCGAAGGTCGCCGACGCGTTCAACAACAGCGGGGTGACGGGCACCCCGACGGTCAAGGTGGACGGCAAGCCGGTCAACCTGTTCGCCGGCAACTCCGCGGCGACGCCGGAGCAGTTCACCGCCCAGGTCAAGCAGGCCGCCGGCCTCCAGTAGGCCCGGCCCGCACCACCCCATCGGGCACCGCACCGCATCACACAGCACTGCGCCGCACGCAGCGCGTTGCACGGCAGCGCACTGCACCGCTGCAGCGCATCGAGTGCACCGCACCGCACGGCACCGCCGGCCCGGCCGACTTCCCGGCCGGGCCGGTCCCCTCCTCAGCCAGCCACCGGAGTGTGCTGCCATGACCGCCGCGACCACCGTCCCCCTGTCCCACCCCGCCCCCGGCGGCGCCCGCCGGGAGCCGATCGGCGCGAGCCGGGCCTACGCGATCCTGCTGTTCCTCGGCGGGTTGATCGGCCTCGCCGCGTCGGCCGTCCTGACCTTCGACAAGCTCCGCCTCCTGGAGAACCCCTCCTACGTCCCCAGCTGCAACATCAACCCGGTGATCAGCTGCGGTTCGGTGATGCGCACCGAGCAGGCCTCGGTGTTCGGCTTCCCGAACCCGCTGCTCGGCCTGGTCGCCTTCGGCGCGCTGACGGCGATCGGGGCGGGGCTGCTGGCCGGTGCGGCCTACCGGCGCTGGTTCTGGCTGGGCCTCCAGGGCGGGACGGTGCTGGGCCTCGTGTTCGTGCACTGGCTGGTCGACCAGGCGCTGTACGAGATCGGCGCGCTGTGCCCGTACTGCATCGTGGTGTGGGCGACGGTGGTGGCGCTGTTCTGGTACACCACCCTGCACAACCTGCGGACGGGCGTGGTCCCGACCGGGCCGAGGATGCGGGTCGTCGTCCGGGAGGCGGCCCGCTACCACTGGGCGCTGCCGGTGCTGTGGGCGGCGGTGATCGCGCTGCTGGTGCTGAACCGGTTCTGGTACTACTGGAGCACCCTGCTCTGATCCCCTGGCCTCCCTCCGGTCACCCCAGGTACCCGGCCGAGTGCAACAGGGCGGCCGCGCCCGTCCGCCGCGCCTCCAGGGCCGCGGTGAGCCGGCGCGCCGCGCACGGGTGCAGCAGCGCGGCGGCCCGGGCCGGGGTGAAGTACCCGTGGTCGGCGATCTCCTCGGCCTGGAGGCGAACGACCGCCCCCGCCTCGACCGTGCCGCCGTCGAACATGAAGTGCACCGCCGGGTGGGCGTGTTCACCCTGGTCCGGGATCGCCTCGCGCCATTCGACGACCAGCAGCCGCAGTTCGGCCGCCACCAGGCCCGTCTCCTCCAGCAGTTCCCGCGCGGCGCACTGCGCGGGCGCCTCGCCCGGGTCCATCCCGCCACCGGGGAACTGCCACTGGTCGCGGTAACTGGCCTTCAGCAGCAGGACCTTGCCGTCCTCGTCGGTGAGCAGCACACTGCACCCGGTGTAGGCGCGCACCATCCCGGCGAGCCACTCCTCCTCCGTGAGGGCCCAGGTATCCGTCATCGCGCCTCCTCCGCCGGCTGCCCACGTCGCGGCCTCCGCGCCGCAATGGCCTTCCTACCAGGGGTGGTTCGCACCTAATCCACTCGATCGGGTGCACGGCGCGGCTAGCCGAAGACGGCCTGCCGGAAGGCGTTGCGCAGGTCGGTGAGCGGCTGGGTGGTCCGGTCGTGGTGCACCTTGTTGGTGAGCAGCAGGGCCCAGCGGCCGAGGCGCCGGGAGATCCAGAGGCCGGTGCCGGTGAAGCCGTAGTGGACGAAGGTCCCTTCGGCCGGTGCGGTGCCGGGGGCGCACAGCCAGGACAGGCCGCGGGCCGGGGCGAGGCCGCCGGTCTGCTCACGCAGGGACTCGGCGATCCACCGGTCGCCCCAGGGCAGTCGGGGCGGCGGGGCGAGCAGGGCGGTGAGGAAGCGGGCGAGGTCGCGGGCGGTGGAGAAGGCCCCGGCGTTGCCGGAGACGCCGCCGAGCAGCCGGGCCGAGGGGTCGTGCACGACTCCGCACAGGTGGGCGCCGGTCGACTCGTCGTACTCGGTGGGTGCGGTGCGGCCGGCCTCCTCGGCGGGGAGCGGCCCGTAGCGGGTGTCGGTCATGCCCAGCGGCCGCCAGGCCCACCGGGTGGCGAGTTCGTCCAGCGGCGCGCCGCCGAGGTCCTCGACGAGGTAGGTCAGCAGTACGGCGGCGCGGTCGGTGTACTCGACGGCGGTGCCCGGTGCGCGGTGGAGCGGAGCAGCGACCACCCCGGCCCGGATCGCCGCCGCCTCCCGCCCGTAGAGCTGCTCGAAGCGGGTGTACGGAAGCATTCCGGCGGTGTGGGAGAGTAGCTGACGCACCGTCACCACTTCCGCCGGGCGCCCGGCGGCGGGCCGCCACCAGCGGCCGATCGGCTCGTCCAGCGGCAGCCGGCCGGACTGCCACAGCATGCCGGCGCAGGGCCAGAGGGCCACGATCTTGGTGAGGCTGGCCAGGTCGTACAGGGTGTCGAGCCCGGGGGACAGCCGCGCGTACCGGCCCTGCCCGAGCACGCCGTGGGCCGCTCCGCCGAGCGTGCCGCCGGCGTCGCCGAGGGCCCAGACGGCTCCCACGCCTGCGGTGCGCGCGCCGTCCCGGACCAGCCGGTCCACAGCGCCGCCGGGCGCGGCCAGGGCGGGGAGCCGGTCGGCTCCCGGCGCTCGACGGCTCATCCGCGTCCCCCCTTCGGGCCGACGGGAGCCTACCCGGCGCGGCCGCGACTCAGACCGCCGCGGCGAGTTCCTTGCCGAGGCAGACGCTCTCCGGGTGGTCCTTGTAGATGCCGAACTTCCGGATCGCGGCGTAGCCCTCGGACTCGTACAGGGCGATGGCCTCGGGCTGCTTGGTGCCGGTCTCCAGGATGAAGCGGGTGCGTCCGGCCTCGACGGCGGTCCGCTCCAGGTGGCGCAGCACCGCGCGGGCCAGGCCGCGGCCGCGGGCCTCGGGTATCACGAACATCCGCTTCAGCTCGGCGTCGCCGTCGCGCAGACCGTCGGGGCCGAGCCGCTTGGCCCGCCAGCCGCCGCAGGCGACCGGCCGGCCCTCGAGGTAGGCGACCAGGAACAGCCCGGCCGGCGCCTCGAAGTCCTCCGGGTGCATCACGGTCTCGTCCGGGTCGCCGTAGCGGCGGACGTACTCCTGCTGCACCTCCGCCGACAGGGCCTGGGCGTCGGGGTGGGCGTAGCCGGTGACGCGGAACTCGACGGTGCCGGTGGTGTCCCGGGTGGCGGTGGTCTCCATGGGCGAAAAGCCTACGGCCTCGCCTCAGGAGCCTTCGAACAGGGCGATCATGTCCTCCCCGCCGAACATCCGGGCGGCGTCGAGGGCGGACGGGACGCCGGCGCGGGGGTCGGCGCCGTGGGCCACCAGGGCGCGGACGACGTCGGCCTCCCCCTTGAAGACGGCGCCGGCCAGCGGGGTCTGGCCCTTGTCGTTGGCGCGGTCGGGGTCGGCCCCGCGCCCGAGCAGCGCCTCGACGGTGCCGGCGTGGCCGTGGTAGGCGGCGAGCATGACCAGGGTGTCGCCGCTGCCGTTGGTGAGGTCGGCGGAGACGCCCGCGTCGACGGCGGCGGTCAGCACGGCGGTGTCACCGGCCCGGGCTGCGTCGAAGAGCTTCCCGGCGAGCGCGATCACCTCGGCGTCGGGGGCATCGGTCATAGCGGGCTGCCTTTCTCGGAGCCGGCGGAGCGGTGGGAGTTGTCGGAGCTGTCGGCGCCGGCGGTCGAACGGTCCGTACCGCACCGTAGCGGCCGGGCGCCCGGCCGGGCCAGCAGGCGTCCGGATTCCGGACGGCGGCCGGGCCGCTACGGCGTCCGGCCGCGCGGCCCCGCGCAGCCGTTCGAGCGAACTTGCCGGACGACCCGGACGCCTCCCGTCCGGTCGCCGGGAATGCCTCGCCGCACCGGATCCGCGCGCCGCCCGGCCCCGCCCGGCCGGTTCGCACACCCCCGTCCGGCGCCACCGGCGGAATCGCGCGACAGATCCACCCATTTGCCGCGTTCCGCCATCTATTACTTTTTGTCACTATAAGTGCACTTTACGTAACACTGTCCCCGTCCCCCTCCCCGAGGAGCAGAACGTGATCCTCTCGATTTCCGGCATCGTCCTGTTCGGCACCATCGCCTTCCTGTTCTTCCGCAGGGACGGACTGAAGGTCTCCCACGCCATCGTCTGCGCCCTCCTCGGCTTCTACATCGCGGGCTCCTCGATCGCGCCGAGCATCACCGCCGGCGGCGCCAGCCTGGCCAGCCTGCTCGGCGGCATCCGGTTCTAGGCGCCACCACTCCCCCGTACGGCCCGGGCGCGGATCCCACCGCCCCGGGCCCCGTCGTACCCCTCACCCCACCCGTCCCACCCGCCCGGGGAGTCACGCCATGCCGCTCCACCGCCACCTCAGCAAGGGCCGCGAGATCGCCCGCACCGCCGGGGACCACGCCTCGGACATGTTCGCCCCGCTCGCCGTGATCGGCCGCGGCCTGCGCCGCCACGCCGACTGGGCCCGGGGCCGCTGGCAGGCCACCCCGAAGGAACGCCGCGGCCCGACGCTGTTCCTGACCGCCGCGATGCTGCTCGGCATCTACCTGCTGCCGCACGGCCTGCTGTTCGCGCTGATCGCCCTGATGGCCAGCGCCGCCTGGGCCGGCCGGGCCCCCAAGGGCGCGGCCGCACCGCCCGCGCCCGACGTCGCGGACGTCAAGCTGGGCGCCCTCTACGCGGCGCTCACGCCGTACCTGTGCGGGCCCGAGGACGCCAACCCGCTGTACCACTTCGAGGGCAACTACAGGAGCGCGTTCAGCGCCTGGGAGTTCGACGCCGAGGGCCGGCTCTCCAAGCTGGAGCTCAGCTACCCCGCGTACTTCACCGACACCGAACCGGCCGCCCGCGCCCGGATCGAGCAGGTCGTCCAGGGCAAGGCCGGACGCGCCAGGGAGTACCGCTTCGACTGGGACGAGGAGTCCAACCGGCTGCGGATCGCCGCGATGTCCCCGCTGCCCACCGACATCGTCGCCCAGCGCTTCGTCGCCGCGCCGGGCGAGATCGTGCTCGGCTTTACCGACGAGGACGGCACCGCCCGCACCATCCCGGTCAGCCAGGGCGGCGCCGTCGTCCAGCAGCCGCCGGTGGTCTGGCGCACCGGACCGCGCTCCTCCGAGCCGCACCTGCTCGCCCTCGGGGTCGCCGGCTACGGCACCTCCAGCCTGTTGCGCTCGATCGCGCTCCAGGCCCTGCCGTACGCCGACCTGGTGGTGGTGGACGGCGCGGGCACCGGGGAGCACGCCTGCCTGGTGAACCGGCCCGGCGTGCACACGGTGGAGACCAGCCTGCACGGCGCGCTCGCCGCGCTGGAGTGGGCCGTCCAGGAGACGGAGCGCCGGCTCGCCGCGCTGAACGCCGCCCGGCACAGCGGCACCACCCCGCCCGAGGACATCAGCCGCCCGCTGTGGCTGCTGCTGGACCACCCCACCGAGCTGAGCGAGCTCGCCCACGCCGAGGGCCGCCCGGACCCGCAGGACCTCCTGGAACTGCCGCTGCGGCACGGCCGGGCCGCCCGGGTGACCGTGGTCGTCGTCGACGACCTCGCCGCCCGGGACCGGCTCACCCCGACCGTCCGGACGACCACCCGGGCCAGGGTGCTGCTCGGCCCTGCCGGGCTGGAGGAGGGCCGAGCCGCGCTCGGCGCGCCGCTGGACATCGTGCCCGCCGCGCACGCACCGATCGGCCGGGGCTACGCCCGGATCGGCAACGGCACGCCCGTCCGGCTCCAGGTGCCCGCCACCGTCGACCCGCTGGACGACGAGGCCCCGCCGCAGCTGCGGGACGCGGTGATCGCCCTGCTGCCGCACCGCGACAGCCGCACCGAGGCGGCCCCCGCCGCGCCGCCCCGCCCGGAGCGCCCGCCGACCGTCCCGGCCGACGGCATGGCCGGCGCCCACCCGGCCGGCGCCGTCGACCCGGTCAGCCCGGTCAGCCCGGTCCACCCCGTCGACCTCGGCAAGACGGAACCGATGATCCGCTCCCGACCGATCTCCTGACCGCCCGGGACCGGGGGCGGCGACGCCGGTCCCGGTCCGCCCCGGTACGCTCGGCACGAAGGGCCGACCGATCACCGCGTGTGAAATGGGCGACACCTGAGGTGATATCACCGGCCAGATGTGACAAATCGGGCGCCGGTGGGTACAAACAGGGGCGGCACGACAGACGACGCATGTCCCGGGACGGGAATCTTCGTCGGAAGCCGAGCGTTGACCGAACGACGAAGAACAGCGACCACTAGTCCTGTGGGCCATAAGCCCGGGAGGCACGATTCATGAGCGAGCGAGCTCTCCGCGGCACGCGACTCGGGGCCACTAGCTACGAGACCGACCGTGGTATCGATCTGGCTCCCCGCCAGACCGTCGAGTACGCATGTCAGAACGGACACCGTTTCGAGGTCCCCTTCTCGGTCGAGGCGGAGATCCCCCCGACGTGGGAATGCCGCTTCTGCGGCCAGGAGGCGGCCCTTCTCGACGGTGACGAGCCGGAGGAGAAGAAGGTCAAGCCCACGCGCACCCATTGGGACATGCTGATGGAGCGCCGGACGCGCGAGGAGCTGGAGGAGGTGCTGGCCGAACGGCTGGCCGTGCTCCGTTCCGGCGGGATGAACCTCGCGGTGCACCCGCGGGACACCCGCAAGAGCGCCTGACACACCTCGCTCCCGCCGCCGAGCGGGAGGACGCGAAAAGGGACCCTGGTCACCAGGGTCCCTTTCGCGTGGTCCGGACGTTTTCCCGGGGTCCCGGCGTCTTCCCGTGCTCCAGGCGTCTGTGCGTGGTCCGGGCGTCGTCCCGGCACGGGTGGTTCGGCGCCGGCGGCCGGCGGACCCGCGGTCCGGGCGGCCACCGCCCGCGCGGGCCGCAGGCGCGGTCAGTCGGCTCGGCGCCGTCAGCCGGCGATCGGCGGCCGGTAGGTGGTGTCCGGGCCCTGCGGACCGCTCGGCCCGGCGTCCGGCTCGACCACCTCGCCCTGGATCACCTTGCCGTCCGGGCGGTGGATGCGCAGCTGCTCCTGCAACCGCATCGCGTCCGCGAACGGGGCGGCGCCGGCGACGGAGGCGCTGCGCAGGGCCTTGTCCGCGACGCGGCGGCCGACGGCCCGCCAGAGCGCCCGGGTGGGCGGGAACAGCAGGGTCAGGGCGACCAGGTCGGACAGGAAGCCGGGGACGATCAGCAGCAGGCCGGCGAGCACCGTCATGCTGGTGCCGGTCTGCGGCTGCTGGGACTGCGGGTTCCTGCTCTGTTCCACGGCCGCGGACAGCGCCTTCAGCCCGGCCCGCTTGATCAGCGAGCCGCCGACCAGCGCGCCGCCGACGAGCAGCAGCAGGACGGCGAAGCCGCCCAGCCACGAGCCCACCTGGACCAGCAGCCAGATCTCCAGCACCAGCCAGGCGGTGATCAGCAGCGGCAGCGCCCGGCGGAGCCTTCCGCGCGGGGCCGGACCGGTGGGGGTAGCTTGCTGGGTCACGGTACGAATCCACTCCAAGCGGTGCTCTGCGCGCCGCACGGGAGGTCCGGGCCGGCTACGGCACCACCTGGTCCAACGATTCCCCGGCGGCCGGTGTTCCGGCGGCGGCCTTCCGGCGGCGGCCGATCAGCACGGCGGCGCCGCAGGCCAGCAGGCCGCCGATCGCCAGCGTCCACTCCGGGGCGGCCCCCACCCGGTCGGCCACCGTGGTGCCGTCGCGCAGCGGGACGGTCGCGGACAGCTCGGCCGGGGTCAGCTCCCGGGTGCGCTGCTCGACCGTGCCGTCCGGGGCGATCACCGCGCTGATCCCGCTGGTGGCGGCGATCAGGACGGCCCGGCCGTGTTCGACCGCGCGCAGCCGGCTCATCGCCAGCTGCTGCTCGGGCTGGCCGGTCTCGGCGTAGGTCGCGTTGTTGGTCTGCACCACCAGCACGCGGGCGCCGCTGTCCACGGTGTCCCGGACGATCTCGTCGTAGGCCACCTCGAAGCAGATGACGTCGCCGATCCGCGCCGGGCCGAGCTGCATGACGCCGTTGTGGTCGCCGGGGTAGAAGTCCCGGGCGACCCGCTGGAGGCGGGTGACGACCTTCATCAGCTGGGCGCGGAAGGGCACGTACTCGCCGAAGGGGACGGGGTGCTGCTTGGTGTAGGAGGCGCCCGGGCCGGTCACCGGGTCCCAGACGATGCCCTCGTTCTGGACGTGCTGGGCGTCCGGGCCGTCCACCAGGGTGCCGACCAGGGTGGGCACGCCGACGGCCTCGACCGCCTCGTCGATGCGCTGGCGGGCCAGCGGGTCGGAGAACGGGTCCAGGTCGGAGGAGTTCTCCGGCCAGATCACCACGTCGGGGCGCGGGACCCGGCCGGCCCGGACGTCGGCGGCGAGGCGTTCGGTGGCCGAGGCGTGGTTGTTGAGGACCATCATCGGGCGGCCCAGGAAGTCCATGCCCGGGTTGGGCACGTTGCCCTGGACAATGGCGACCTTGACGGTGTCGTCCGCGGCGGTCGGCACCGGGACGACGTAACCGGCCAGCAGCGCCGCGACCGCGCCGAGGGCCGCCAGCGCGGCCGCCCGCGGCGCCCTGCCCGGCCCGCGCAGGCGCAGCACGGCCCACGCGGACAGGGCACCGCAGAGGGCGACGGCGAAGGTCACCAGCGGCGCCCCGCCGAGCGCGGCGAGCGGGGTGAACGGGGTGGCGGTGTTGGCGAAGGCGAGTCTGCCCCAGGGGAAGCCGCCCAGCGGCAGGCGGTCCCGGGCCCACTCCTGGGTGACCCACAGGCAGGCCGCCCAGAGCGGCCACCCGGGCAGCCGGGAGGTGAGCGCCAGCGCCCCGCCGAGCAGGGCCAGGAACAGCGCCTCGACCACGGACAGGCCGACGGTGGCGTCCCAGCCGACCACCCGCAGCCAGCTGAGCAGCATCAGGAAGAACGGCAGGCCGAAGGCGAAGCCCGTCCACAGGCCCTGGCGGAAGGTGCGGCCGCGGGTGAGCAGCGACAGCGCGGCGACACCGAACAGGGACAGCGGCCAGAGGTCGTACGGCGGGAAGGCGAGCGCGAGCAGCAGGCCGGACGCCGCGGCGAGGCCGGTGCGGAGCAGGCCGGCGCGGACCTTGGCGAGGGCGCGGGCGGCGCGCCCCGCCTCGCCGGGGGTGGGGGCCGGATCCCGGGGCTCGGGAGAGGTCCCGGACCGCTCCTGGGTGACGGGCATGGCCACCGGCGCACCATCTTCCTGGGGCTTGCTGTTCGGACGCTGTCCGAAGAAGGTACCCCGGAACGTCAGGGTCGCGTGAGGTCAGGGTGGTAGGGCCCGCTCCGGCCTGGCCTGGCCTGGTCTGGGCCGGACCGACCGGCTCCGGCGAACGGCTCCGGCGGACGGTGCCCGCCGGTCAGCGTTCGGCGTAGCGGAGGCGGCCCAGCGGCCAGTGCTCGGCGAGCCAGCCGGAGACCGCCCGGTACAGCGGGGCGTCCAGGTCCGCGCGGTCGGCGCGGACCCAGGAGCTGACCGAGACCGCGGACGGGTCCTCGCGGTCCGGGTGGATGTAGACGCAGCCGATCACCTCGTCCCGGTCCGGCTCCAGGACGGTGTAGGTGAAGCCGGTGCGGGCCTCGAAGTCGGCCGCGTGGCGGCGCAGGTCGGCGAGGTTCTGCTCCAGGGACATCCCCTCGGCCGGCGGCCAGCCGCGGCCGGCCCAGCCGGGGGTGGCGCGGATGTGGTCGACGCTGCTCGTCCAGGCGGCGTGGTCGGAGGCGTTGTGCTGCTCGCCCAGGGGCTCCAGGCGGAACCCCGGGGCGAGCAGTTCGCGGGGGACGGTGAAGTCGGCGGGCACCAGCGGATCGGTCGTCATGGCGGTCAACCTAGACGGTTCGCCCCGCGCCCCATCCGGTCCGGCGACGCCTCCGGTCCGGCGACGCCTCCGGGCCCGGCGCCGCACCCGGTTCACCGCTGGTGCACGGTGCGGCCGCGGACCACCGTGCGCAGGCAGGTGGGCAGTTCGCGGCCCGGGGTGAGGTCGGGCAGGCCCGGGGTGCCGGAGCGCGGGTCCGTGGACCAGCCGGCCACCCGGGCGTCGGGGGCCTGGACGACGAGTTCCTCGGCGGCCCAGATCGCGTAGCTGGCGATCGCTCCGGGCACCAGCACCCCGTCCTGGTCGCGGCCGATCGCGCGCCAGCCGCCGCGGGTGTGGGCGGTGAAGGCGGCACGGACGGAGATCCGGTGTTCCAGGGTCTGGTGGAAGGCCGCCGCCCGGACGGTGCCCCAGGGATCGAGCGGGGTGACCGGGGCGTCCGAGCCGAAGGCCAGCGGGACGCCGGCTCGCAGCAGGGCGGCGAACGGGTTGAGGGCGGCGGCCCGTTCGGCACCCAGGCGCTGCACGTACATGCCGTCCGGACCGCCCCAGGCGGCGTCGAAGGCGGGCTGGACGGAGGCGGTGAGGCCGAGCTCGGCGAAGGCCGCGACGGCCTTGTCGTCGAGGGCTTCGGCGTGCTCCACGCGGTGGCGCATGGCCCTGACGCGGTCGAGCCCGACCCGCTCGCCGGCCGCCCGGACGCCGTCCACGACGGCGGTGACGGCGGCGTCGCCGATGGCGTGGAAGCCGGCCTGCAGCCCGGCCGCGGTGCAGGCGGCGACGTGGTCGGCGACCTGCTCGGCGCTCAGGTAGGCGGTGCCGGTGTGACCGGCGTCCGCGTACGGGCTGTGCAGGCAGGCGGTGCGCGAGCCGAGCGCGCCGTCCACGAAGAGGTCGCCGCCGGCGCCCACCGCACCGAGCCTGCGAGCCGTCTCGACGCCACCCAACTCGCCCCAGTAGCCGAACACTTCGGGGCCCTCGCGCTCGGCGGCCAGGGCCAGGAGGGCGGTCAGGTCGTCCTCGGAGGAGATCTCCGGTCCGGCGCACTCGTGCAGGGCGCCGATGCCGAGCTCGGCGGCGCGGGCGAGGGTGGCGCGCTGGGCGCGGCGGCGCTGCTCGGGGGTGAGGCGGGCGAGCGCGGTCCGCCGGACGGCGTGGTGGGCGTCCTTGGTGAGCGGACCGTCGGCGTCGAAGCCCGGCCGCTCGGCGAGGCCCTCGGTGAGGGCGCGCAGCGCCGTGGTGGCGAGCGCGGAGTGCACGTCGGTGCGGGAGAGGTAGAGCGCGGCGCCGCGGGCGGCGGCGTCGAGTTCGGCGAGCGTGGGCGGGCGGCCCTCGGGCCACCCGCTCTCGTCCCAGCCGTGGCCGATGAGCACCCCGCCGGAGTCGGGCCGGGCCTCGACGAAGGCGGTGACGGCTGCCAGCGCGGCGGCCAGCGAGGGGCTGCCGGTGAGGCCCAGACCGGTGAGCGCCAGGCCGGTGGCGGTGGCGTGGACGTGGGCGTCCACGAAGGCGGGGGTGACCAGGGCGCCGTCCAGCTCGACGATCTCGTCGGCGGTGGCCGCGTACGCCTCGGCGGCGCCGTCGCTGCCGACCCAGGCGATGTGCTCGCCCTCGACGAGCATCGCGGTGGCGAACGGGTCGGCGGGGCTGTAGACGGCGCCGCCGCGCAGCAGGACGGTCCGGAGGGTGGTGCTTTCGGTCATGCGGCTAAGTCTGCACCGTGCCTCCCGCCCTGCGGCGCCCGGGCCTTCCGCTCCGCGGAGCCGCCCCGCCGGGACACCGGTACGCCGGTACACCGGTACACCGGTCAGAGTTTCGGGGGCCGGGCCTCGTAGGGGGTGGAGAGCACGACGGTGGTGCGGGTGGAGACCCCGGCGGCGCTGCGGATGCGGGCGAGCAGGTCCTCCAGGTCGCCGGGCGCTCCGACCCGCACCTTGAGGATGTAGTTCTCGTCGCCGGCGACGCTGTGGCAGGCCTCGATCTCGGGCAGGCCGGCCAGCCGCTCCGGGGTGTCGTCCGGGGCGCTGGGGTCGAAGGGCTTGACCGAGATGAACGCGGTCAGCGCCAGGTCGACGGCGTCGGGGTCGATGATCGCGGTGTAGCCGCGGATCACCCCGCGCTGTTCGAGGCGGCGCACCCGCTGGTGCACCGCCGAGGTGGACAGGCCGGTGGCCTTGCCCAGGTCCGTGTAGCTCATCCGGCCGTCCTCGAGGAGCAGCTGGACGATGCGTTGGTCGAGATCCTCCACAGTGGGCCAACCTACCGGCTCCGGAGCACGAGGGGCGCACGCGGTGGCACGGACCGGGATTGCAGGTGACACGGAGGCAATTGCCGAGTGAATGTGGCAAGCGGTGTGGCCAAGGACACACCCGGTGCATCGTGGTGCGCAACACCGCAGGGTTATGAGCCCGAGTCCCAGGGAAATGCTGGTTGTGGCCCTGGACGACCATGCCGGGCCCGATCCTAGGGGGATCCTCATGCCTGCTACTGACCAGCGTGTGCTGGGCGCCGACGAGACCGACGATATGACCGGCCGCGAGGACCTCGCGGTCGACCACTCGCCGGGCAACGACCCCGGTGAGGCCGAGACCTGGGACATCTTCCGGGTCCACTGCCCCGAGTGCCGCCGTCCGATCGCCCTCGTGGCGGACGAGGAACGGCTTCCGCAGCACGCCCTGCTGCCCACCGCCTGGAACCCCTTCGCCCCCGCGATCTGCCCCGGCTCGGGCGCCCCGACCGACGATCTGGCGGAGGTCGAGAGCCCGGAGGACGCGCAGCCGACGGGCTTCGACGCGCTGTTCAAGCTGCCGAGCGGTCTCGACTGGCGCACCCAGCCGTTCTCGCACGCGCTGGTGCACCGCCCGGTGCGGGCCGCGACGGCCCCGGCCCAGGCCGCGCGGAGGACCGCCCCGGTGACGCCCGTCATCCCGGAGCAGCGCCGGCGGCTGGTGCGGCGCTGACCGCCGCCCGCCGCCGTTGAGCCGACGCTCCGCCACGAACGCCTGCGGCCGTCACTCCGCACCCTGGAGTGACGGCCGCAGGCCGTAGGGGGAAGGCCGTCAGGCCTTGGTGAGGTGGCGGCCGATCACCAGCCGCTGGATCTGGTTGGTGCCCTCGACGATCTGCAGCACCTTGGCCTCGCGCATGTAGCGCTCGGCCGGGAAGTCCTGGGTGTAGCCGTAGCCGCCGAGCACCTGGACGGCGTCGGTGGTCACCCGCATCGCCGTGTCGGTGCAGAACAGCTTGGCCATCGCCGCCTCCTTGGAGAACGGCCGGCCCGCGTCCCGCAGCCGCGCGGCGGCCAGGTAGAGCGAGCGACCGGCCTCGATCTGGGTGGCCATGTCGGCGAGCATGAACGACAGGCCCTGGAAGTCGGCGATCGGGCGGCCGAACTGGCTCCGGGTGCGGGCGTAGTCCACCGCGAGGTCGAGGGCGGCCTGGGCGACGCCGATCGCACAGGCGGCGATGCCGAGGCGGCCGGAGTCCAGTGCGGCGAGCGCGATCTGGAAGCCCTGGCCCTCCTCGCCGATCAGCCGGTCACGGGAGACCCGGGCGCCGTCGAAGTGCAGCTGCGCGGTCGGCGAGGAGCGCATGCCCATCTTGTGCTCCGGCGGCGCGGCCGACAGGCCCGGCTGGGTGCCGGGGACGAGCAGGCAGCTGATGCCCTTCGGGCCCTCGGCGCCGGTGCGCACCAGCGTGCTGTAGAAGTCGGCCCGCCCGCCGTGGGTGATCCAGGCCTTGGTGCCGTTGACGACGTACTCGTCGCCGTCCAGGTCGGCGCGGGTGCGCAGGGCGGCCGCGTCCGAGCCGGACTGCGGCTCGGAGAGGCAGTAGGCACCGAGCTGGTCGCCGGAGAGCATGGCGGGCAGCCAGGCCGTGCGCTGCTCCTCGGTGCCGAAGGTGGCCAGGGCGTGGCAGGACAGGGTGTGCACGCTGACGCCGAGGCCGACGGCCAGCCAGCCCGCCGCGAGCTCCTCCAGCACCTGGAGGTACACCTCGTAGGGCTGCTCGCCACCGCCGTACTTCTCGTCGTACGGGAGGGACAGCAGGCCGGCCTCGCCGAGGGTGCGGAAGACCTCCCGCGGGAAGCGCCCGGCGCCCTCGTCCTCCGCCGCGCGCGGCTGCAGCTCGCGCTGGACCAGGTCGCGGGTGAGGCTCAGCAGCTCCCGGGCCTCCTCGCTCGGCAGCTGGCGCTCCACGGCTTTCACGGGGGAGGGGGTCATGGCGGCGGTCGCCTCCTCGATCGGGCGACGGACCGAGCTGTCGGCTGGTCCGGCGCGGGGTGTGGCAGGTCGGCCCGACCGGCACCGGGTTGCGGTGAACGGCCGTTCACAGGCGTGGCGAAGGCGAGTATGCCGGAAACCCGGGCCGCCGTCACGACCTGCACTGATCAACTGTCCGCAGTGGTGGGCTACGGCACCGTAGGGTTGCCGTTGTGGCTGTTTCCGGAACCCTCCCCGCCTTCTCCCCGCCCGCGACCGGCGACCCGCTGACGACGCTCGCCGCCGAGCTGCGGGCGCTGCCGCCGTCCTGCGGGCCGGTGCGGCTGGTCGCGGTGGACGGCCACGCGGGCTCCGGCAAGACGACCTTCGCCGGGCGGCTGGCGGCGGCGCTCGGCGGGGCGCCGGTGGTCCACCTGGACGACCTGGCCACCCACACCGAGTTCTTCGCGTGGGCCGGGCGACTGCGCGAGCAGGTGCTGGAGCCGCTGGCGGCCGGCCGGGACGCCGAGTACCGGGTGTACGACTGGACGCTGCGCCGTTTCGCGACCACCGCCGTGGTGCCGGCCGCTCCCGTGGTGCTGGTGGAGGGGGTGGGTGCGGGGCGCCGGGAGGTGCGCCCGTTCCTGGCCCGGCTGATCTGGATGGAGCTGGACGCCGCGGCCGCCCGGCGGCGCGGCGAGGAACGGGACGGTCCGGAACTGGCCGGGTTCTGGGCGGGCTGGGCCCGGGCGGAGGCGGCGCACTTCGCCGCCGACCCGAGCCGGCCCCACGCCGCCACGCGCGTGGACGGGGTGACCGGGCGGATCCTGCCGGGCACCGTCGGTGAATCTTCAACCAAGTCCTTGACCTGCGACATCACTGGGATTTAGGTTTGCCTCAGCCGCCGGGACCGAGCGTTCCGGCCGCCTCGGACCCGGCGTCCCCGGCTTGTTCCCCCGTGAGCCGGGGGCGTCGTCCGGTCCCCTCCCCCATCTGCGCCCCGGCGCCCGCGCCGCCCGCTCGTTTCAGCCATTCCGCTGCCCAACGACCGCGCGTGCGATCCCATTTGAGCCCGTACGGCACCCTTCCGGATCAGCTCCGCGCCGGTACGATTCCTGGCAGGCGCATAGGCGCCCCGGGGGCTTCCGACCACGGCCCGGCGATGCTCAGGCGAACCGACGACCGAGCCCCGGGCCACACCGCGGGGGGCGTGAGTGACGACGGTGGACAGTTCCGACAGCACGGCGGGCGGCCCGGACCGGCTCGCCGACCGCGCCTGGCTGCGCGCCATGGACGCCTACGCGGCCGGCGCCTACGCCCGCGCGGAGGAGGAGTTCCGGGCCGCCGTGCGGCTCGACCCGGGCATGGCCGACGCCTGGCTCGGCCTCCACGCGCTGCGCAGCGACACCTCCGCCGCGCTGCTCGCCATGTACCGCCACCAGAAGCGCTTCGGCGAGCAGCGGCGGCTGCACCGGCGCCCACTCAGTTCCTGGTACTGGCTGGGCTGGTGGGTGCAGCCCGTCCTGGAGGACACCCGCGACCTCGCACTGGCGCACGCCTCGCACTGGCTGGACGGCCGCCACCTCGCCGAACTGGACCGGGCGTTGGAGCAGTGCCCGGCGCCGAGCGAGGACCCGTCAGCCCAGTTCCTGTACGCCTGCCGGTCCTATCTGCTCAAGGACTGGGAGCAGTTGATCCGCGACACCGACCGCCTGCTGGACGACCCGCTGCTGGGCATCGAGGCCGGGCTGTTCGCCGGGATGGCGCGGGTGCGGCTCGACATGTGCGCCCAGGCGCAGGCACCGCTGGCCGCCTCGCTGGCGCGCTGCCGGTCCGAGCAGCCGCAGCGCAAGGAACTGCGCTACTGGCTGGCCCGGGCGTACGAGGGTGCCGGACGCAGCGCGGCGGCCCTGCCGCTGTACCGGGCGGTGCACCGGGCAGATCCGGCCTTCATGGACACCGCCGCCCGGCTGGCGGCGATCTCGGCGGAGGACGCGCTCGCCGACGGGCTGTTGGCGGGTGGGCGCCCGGGCGGGGCGGAACCGGCCGGGCCGGGCGGCGAGGCGGGCTTCCAGGACGAGCTCGGGTACACGGAAGGACCGCTCTACGGCGAGGAGTTCGGGCCCGGTACGACGGAGCCGGGGGGCGGCCTGGTGGACGCGGGCCCGGCGGACGAAGCCACCGGCCTCGCCCCGGCCGGGCCGGCCGGGGACGGCGTGCCGCGGGCGGCCGGGGAGCGGTCCGGCTCGGGAGCACCGGGCTGCCCGACCCCTCCCGCGCCGCTGCCGGTCCGCGGCCAGGCGCAGCCCCGGCTCGCGCCCTCCCCCGCCGCCAGGGCGGGGGGCGACGACCGGGAACTGGACGCGGCCCTGGCCGAACTCTCGCTGATGGTGGGCCTGGAGCCGGTCAAGCGCCAGGTGCGCGCCCTGTCGGCACAGCTGCGGATGAGCCGGCTGCGGGCCGAGCAGGGCCTGCCGGTCCAGCCGCCGAAGCGGCACTTCGTCTTCTCCGGCCCGTCCGGCACCGGAAAGACCACCGTGGCCCGGATCCTCGGCCGGGTCTTCCACGCCCTCGGCCTGCTCTCCGGCGACCACCTGGTGGAGGCCCAGAGAGCGGACCTGGTCGGCGAGTTCCTCGGCCAGACGGCCGTCAAGGCGAACGACCTGATCGACTCCGCCCTGGACGGCGTGCTGTTCATCGACGAGGCGTACAGCCTCTCCAACTCGGGCTACACCAAGGGCGACGCGTACGGCGACGAGGCACTGCAGGTGCTGCTGAAGCGGGCCGAGGACAACCGGGACAGGCTGGTGGTGATCCTGGCCGGCTACCCGGAGGGGATGAACCGGCTGCTCGCCACCAACCCCGGCCTCAACTCCCGCTTCACCACCCGGGTCGACTTCCCCAGCTACCGCCCGAACGAGCTGACCGCCATCGGCGCGGCACTGGCCGGCCGGGACGGCGACGGCTGGGACGAGGACGCGGCCGAGGAACTGGCCAGCATCTGCACCCATGTGGTGCGCGAGGGCTGGATCGACGAGTTGGGCAACGGCCGGTTCATCCGCACCCTGTACGAGAAGTCCTGCGCCTACCGCGACCTCCGGCTGTCGCAGCTGCGCGAGCCACCGGGCCGAGAGGACCTGGCGACGCTGCGGCTGCCGGACCTGGTCCAGGCGTACGGGGAGCTGATCGACGGCCGGGGCTAGGGCCCGTCTTCAAACCCCCGTCGTCCGCCCGAAGGGCGGGCGGGGCGGCGTTGGGGTGCGTGCATCGCAAGGCGGAGGAGGGAGTCCATG